>JALZVZ010000241.1 GCA_023299945.1 Altererythrobacter sp.
TTAATGAATGTTATGATGCAAAGATTGACGTGGCTCGCAGACCGGATTGAACGGCTTTGCGCCAATTCAGCTCAAGAAGCTCCAGCATTTTTGAGCCGTCTTCCCTTTGAAATTGAAGTCGAATGGCTAAGCAAACGCCGCAGGCTGGTGCGTGTTGCGGTCAAATTTTCCACTGGCGCTGCGGTTGTCATCAGTTTGGTGATTGCGGTCTTGTTTGTCTCCGCTTTTGTTGAGGCCCCCCTCGGCATCGGCGTAACAGCCCTCTGGGTATTCACTATCGGCCTGCAGATTACCGGCTTGTGCTATTTCTTGCGCGAAGCCTTGATGGCCGCTGACGGTCCGCCAGATAAAAAATAGCGCAGCTAGCTTGCGACCAAAGCAAAAGCTGGATGAGGGAGGCTGGCCTTTGATTAAGAAGGCCGCCCCCACTCACCCAAATTCACATCAATGCGCCTCGGCAGGCTTGCTTTGCAGCTGCACATAGTTCTCTAGGCCCATGCGCTCGATCATATCGAACTGGGTTTCCAAGAAATCGACATGCTCTTCCTCATTGGAAAGAATGCTCGCGAACAGATCGCGGCTGACATAGTCGCGCACTTTTTCGCAATGCTCAATTGCATCGGTCAGCAGCGGGATCGCGTCTTCTTCCACGGCCATATCTGCTTTTAGGATTTCAAGCACAGTCTCGCCAACCCGCAGATTGTGGATCGCTTGGAAGTTCGGCAGGCCATTGAGGAATAGGATGCGCTCGGCAAGCTTGTCAGCATGCTGCATTTCTTCAATGCTTTCGCCGCGCTCATATTCAGCCAGCTTGGTTACGCCCCAATCGTCCAGCACGCGGTAATGCAGCCAGTACTGATTGATAGCGGTCAGCTCATTGGTGAGAGCTTTGTTCAAAAATTCGATGACTTTGGTATCGCCCTTCATGGCGGGTCTCCTGATCAATGGTGGTTGACCATCGAAATAGAAGCCTGATCGTTAAGATCAAGGGCAATTCGTAATTTTTTCCAATAAAAACTGATACTTGCAAGCTATTCGCAAGAGCGGCTTAGCGGCTTATAATGCGACTAATTCGCAGCGCTCAGCAGCCAAGATGCCATTTGCTTTGATCAAGCACTGCCCGCAATTGGGTTTTTTGCCCAAACTTTCATAGGCTGTCTCTGCATTGCCGCTGCAAGTCCGCGCCGCTTTTCGCAGATCACTTTCCTTTATCGCATTGCAAATACAGATATACATTCGCCAGAACCCTTTCGGTAACATTCTGCGATCGACTCGCAAGAACCAATCTATGCGAATTATTCTCAATAGCAAGCCCCAATGCGACTGAATCGCAATTAAGGCGTTTTGCCTGTGGGAAGTGCCTGGGTTTAGCGTTTGAATGCGAAAAGCTTGCCGTAAGTGAGGCAGCGCCACAACCATTCCAGTGGGCCATAGCGGAACCGGTCCAGCCAAGGTTTCGACCACAGCAGCATCAAAGCGCATGTCGCCGCCGCCACCAGATAGAGCTGCGGACGGCTCAGCTCGCCGAACAAGCCCAGCGCCCAGCCATGGAAAACAAACAGCATGACAATCGAAGTGCCCAGATAATTGGTGAAAGCCGCGCGCCCTGCGGCACGAACACGCTCCGCCAACCAGCCGCTCCAGCGCGGTGAATAGACGACGAGCAGCGCCGCCATGCCCAGCGCCATAGGCAATCGCGCAAAGCTGGATGTTCCTATCAACGAGAGGTTTGTTGCGTAAAAGCCAAGGTCCTCTCCCTTTGTCCAAAGCCCGATCGCCAGCGCCAATGCACCGCCGCCGAGCAAGCTTGCCCAGCCCCAAATCAGCATTTTGCGGCGGGCATACCCTCCGCTGAAAAAGCCGGTTTGATACAGCGCCATGCCGATCAGAATGAGCGGAAAGGTTTCGAGAGACATTTGCATCCAAGCAAACAATGGATCGAATAAATGACCGTCAGCGCTCAAATTATGCGCAACCCATCCGGCATAATCGCCCGATTGTATGAGAGTGGTTTCGAGGGCAGCCTCTTGCGTTTGTTCGGTTTTAAACGTGCCCATTTCCGCTTGCTGTGCGGCCAATTCCGCATTGCCAGATGTTTCCATCTGCTCAAACATCAACATTGATGCGAAGAGGGCGGTGAATGCCATGCTGCCGATCACAAACAGCAATCCGCCAAGCACAAATTTACCCAGCGGCTTCATGCCGATACACAGCAATGCGGCCAATCCCCAAAAGGCATATCCAGTGAGAATATCGCCTTTCCAAATGAAGAAGAAATGGATCAACCCAAAGACAAGCAAAATCAATAAGCGCCGAGCCTGAAGCGACCGGCCAGCCCCGCGCGCCCATGCTCGCTCCATAAATAGATAAAGACCCGCGCCGAACAATAGGGTGAAAAGCGCGCGCATCTTGCCGTCAATCAGCACGAATTGCGTCACCCACATCCAGCCGGTCGGATCATCAGTAGGGCCGACAAATGCGCCTGGGTAAACCGCCGCCATCATAGGCTGGCCGAACGCGATGATGTTGGCGAACAAAATGCCCATCACCGCAAGGCCGCGAATAAAATCTAGGCTCTCGATCCGTTCGGATATCTTTGCCGGAGCAATCGCTTGTTGCGTGATTGCTGCCGTTACTGGCTCGCCTGTGCTGGATTGCTCGCTCATAAATGCACGCCCCTATGTTCTAGAGTGCACATCTATCAGTTTGGGCCGTGAAAGGAAGGCGCGGCAATCTCACCTTCGTCCAGCGCATTGCACGCCGCGACGAAAGGAGATGATTATGCCGCGCTTACATTAGCGCGTAACGAGGCAATCTTGTCCGCCGGCTTTCAAGCGTGAACAGGCGCGGCTGGCTTCTGCGCGGCTGGCGAAACCGCCTGCGAGCAAGCGATTGACGCGGCCCGATGGGACGAGCACTTTTTTCGCGCCGGCCAGTGCCGCTTTGCTCGATAGCTTGTTCCACAAACGGTCGGCATTGCTGCGCACACCAAAGGCGCCCAATTGCACTTTCCACTGGCCGCCAGTTGCCGCAAGATTTGAGCTAGCACGCGGAGCCGGCGCCGAAGCACGCGGAGCAGGCGCTGAAACGGCTGGCCGGCTAATCGTTGGACTTGGTGAGGTGATTGCAGCAGGCGCCGGGTTCGGCAGCGATGCCACTACGACAGGCGCAGTCGAACTCGATGCAACAACCGGCGATGAAGGCAAGGGCTGCGGCACACGCGCGCCAGAAGGCACAGATGTATTCGGCGCACCATTGCCCAAAGCAATCGAGGCAAGCTGCGAGGCACGGCGCGCATCGCTTTCCTGCTTGATTTGCTGGGCAAGGACTTGCGCTTTTTGGCGCTCATCAAACGGGATATATTGATCCATCTTGGCCATTGCGCCCGCGGCTTGCGGCAGACCAGCAGAATTCGCCAAAGTCAGCAAAGCATAGGCACGTGTCCAATCCTTCTCTGCATTATCGGCATTAAAATGCGCAAGGCCCAAGACATATTGCGCGCGCGGGTCACCGCGCCCCGCTGCGTCTTTGATATAAGGCATGGCCTCTGCACGGGACCCTTGTTGGAACAGCAACAGACCATAATTGTCTGCCGCTTTTAAATGGCCCTGCTCGGCTGCTTGAGCATATAGACTGCGGGCACGGTCGATATTGGCATCCACGCCCCGGCCCAGCCGGTAAGCCTGCGCCAGATTGAACTGCGCATCAGCATCACCGCTAGCCGCTGGCCCCTGCCATTCGCGCACAGCAGCCGTGTATTCGCCTTGTGACCAAGCATCCACACCTGCTTTTACATCTGCAAAAGCTGGCGTGGCCGCCATAGCGCCAATTAGCGCGGTTAATCCCAATGCCCAGTTTGAGCGTGTCATACCCTGTCTTCCTTTACCGTGCGGCGTGATGGCCGCGTGTTACGAAATGCATCATGACTGGAGCCTGACCAGACATTTACATCACATCTGACGCCCATTTCGCACATTATAGTTAATCTTGCGTTAGGGGTAAGCAGGCAGCTTATTTCGCATCCCAGCCACCAAATTAACCGTAAATTAGGGGTATCCTGCGATCCATCCTCCACGAAGCCGTTTTTAGCGGTCATTTTTTAGGTCTATCCATGGGGGACCAGTCGTTGCGAGTATTAGCATTAGCGTCGCAGAAAGGCGGATCGGGCAAAACCACTTTGTCCGGGCACCTCGCCGTCCAAGCACAACGAGCCGGAGCAGGTCCGGTCGTTCTGATCGATATCGATCCGCAAGGCTCAACAGCCGATTGGTGGAACGAGCGAGAGGCGGAATATCCCGCTTTTGCGCAAACCACTGTCGCCCGTCTAGCAAGTGATTTGCAGGTCTTGCGCCAACAAGGGTTTAAGCTTGCGGTCATTGATACGCCGCCTGCGATTACCATGGCGATCCAATCGGTGATCGGTGTGGCAGAGCTTATTGTCGTGCCAACACG
>JALZVZ010000242.1 GCA_023299945.1 Altererythrobacter sp.
AGACGGCGCCGTCGTTGCACAAGCGGGCTTTGCCTTTGGGGTCTAAGCCAGCATGCAAACTGCAAAAAGGGCATGGGCCTTTGCCGGGTGCTTTGCGGGCTCATGCCTTTTTTGAAAGGGTGCCTTTTGCTGGGAAGGCCAATGGCCGGTTGCTCTTTATTTTTCTCCGAGCTAACCGGAATGGATGCCAAAGGCTTCCAAACCAAGCACTAAAGCGCGATTGCTCCAAGCGAGTATCCAAGAGTTTTCAGCACACGGTTTCCGCGGGGCTTCCTTGCGTGATATTGCAAAACTTGCGGGCACCAATGTCGCGGCGGTCAAATATCATTACGATTCCAAAGAGAAGCTGTGGCAATCAGCTGTATCGCATCTTTACGGGGCCTTAGGGGAGGCTATCCTAAATGATGACGAGCGTTATACGAATGTTTCCACTCGCGAAGTTATTCGCAATTCCACACGCAACTATATCCTATTCTCAGCGCAAAACCCTGAGCTTTATCGCATCACCTTGTTCGAAATGATCGAAGGCGGAGAGCGGTTTGAATGGCTTGCCAAGTATCAGCTGCGCGAATTCATGGAACGATCGATGGCTTGGACTTCGATTGCTCAGCAGGGAGATGTTCTTCCTAAGGACATTTCGCCGCTAAATTTGGTTTATGTCACAATGGGGGCAATCCAGACCATTTTTATGATGGCGCCGCAGATTGAGCGTAGCTTCAAAGTGGATGTTTTTGCAGACGAGCAAATTGAACAACATATCGAAGCCGTTTTTGCATTGCTCAACCTGTAAAAGCCAAATTCAAACAATTGTATCATTTTTGTGAGTATCCCCTCCTCAACTAAGGCTTAGTCTATGCCTCCTGAGACGTGCCGACGCCCGTTTTGAGCAGGAGAAAACATGGCGCATCACCACTGCATAGGGGTTCGAACTGATGAATGAGGTGAGCTCCGCTCCTTTTTGGTTGGCTGGAAACTTTGCTCCTGTATCTGAAGAAGGGTCACATCAAGAGCTTAAAGTCAGTGGTGAAATCCCGAAAGACCTAAACGGTCTTTATGTCAGAAATGGCGCAAACCCACCCTTTGGGAAAAGCCTCGATTGGTTTCTTGGCTGCGGCATGTTGCATGGCTTGGATATCCGCGATGGCAAGCCGCACTGGTACCGCAATCGTTATGTTCAAACGCCTCTGCTTGAGCAAGAAATGCCGGAACCAAAAACGCGCAGCGTTCTGGCAAACTCAATCGCCAACACGCATGTGATTGGCCACGCAGGGAAAATCCTGGCGCTGGCAGAGTTGAACATGCCTATCGAAGTCAATGACCAGCTTGAAACGGTTGGGCCGTATGATTTTGGCGGCAAGTTGAATGGTAATATGACTGCGCATCCAAAGCATTGCCCGGTGACTGGGGAATTGCTGTTCTTTGGCTATGCGATGCGCCCGCCATACCTCACATATTACCGTGTGTCCGCCGATGGTGAGCTGATCCAGCAAGAAGAGATCGCGGTTAAAGGTCCAACGATGATGCATGATTTTTGCATCACGCAGAGCAAAACAGTGTTCATGGATTTGCCCGTCATCTTTGACATGGAAGAGCGCGCAAAGGGCGGCCTTGGTATTCGTCATGATGATGATTACGGCGCGCGTTTTGGTGTGATGCCGCGTGATGGTGGCTCGAATGATGTGAAGTGGTTCGAGATTGAGCCTTGCTATGTGTATCACACGCTCAATGCTTATGATGATGGAGACGAGGTGGTCTTAGAAGGCTGCCGTATGGTCGGCTATATGGCCAAAGGTATGGTGAAACCACCGATCCCAGTACCCTATCAATGGCGCATGAACCTTAAAACCGGCGCTGTAACAGAACGGCAAATTGATGATCTGGGAATAGATTTTCCCAAGGTTCCTGATGCGCTGGTGGGCCAGCAGCATCGCTACGGATATTTCGCTGAGTTTGGGAAAATGGCCCCGACAGTTGAGGGCTTTCACAAATACGATATGCGCAGCGGCGCACGCCAGTCGCATATGCTCAAAAATGGCTGCAGCGGTAGCGAGGCGTCATTCGTACCGGCAGCCAGGGCTGCGAGCGAGGATGATGGCTACCTTATGAGCTATATCTATGACCCGAATGACGATGCGAGCCATTTGGCGATCCTCAATGCGGCCAATTTATCCGACGATCCAATCGCAAAAATCCACCTGCCGGTCAGAGTGCCAGCAGGATTTCACGGAAGTTGGATCGAATATTAGAGTTTTGAAAACAAGCAATAGAGTCTGAATTAGAACAGACCATCGCTTTAGGGAGAGAATGACATGATTAGATCTTTTAAGAACGAGCTTCGAGGGCTGAAACTTTCTTGTTCCATGGCCGCTATTGGTGCCGCATTTGCTTTGGCTCCTGCCGCTTATGCGCAGGAGGCGGCCGCACCTGAAGAAGCGCAAGATGACGGCAACACAATTTTCGTGACCGCTCGTAAGCAGCAAGAAACACTTCAGGATGTTCCGGTTGCGGTTACGGTTCTCACTCAAGAGACTTTGGAAAATTTCCGTATTGATGAAGCCACCGATCTGGTTAGCCGTGTACCTGCACTTGCTGTACAAGTCGGCGGGTCGGGGGCAGGCGCTTCGATCTCGCTTCGCGGAATTGGTTCATCGGGCATTTCGAATGCGTTCGATAGTGCGGTTGCTCTCAACATTGATGGCATCACCGTTAGCACTCAGCGTTTGCTGCAATCCGGTTTCTTCGATGTCGCACAAGTCGACGTTTTGAAGGGGCCACAACCACTCTTTTTCGGTAAATCGACATCAGGCGGCGTTCTGTCTTTGCGGTCCGCCGATCCGACGGTTGATTGGGAATATGGGGGCAAGGCAGCTTACGAGTTTGAGGAAGAGGGCTATTCCATTGGCGGTTATATCTCTGGGCCTTTGACAGACACTTTGGGTGTTCGTGTTGCTGCTGAATATCAGGATATTTCCAAATATGTTGAGCTGCAGGACAATGTTCCGGCTTTAGATCCCAACAAAGGTCTCACCAATTTCATCGGTCGCGTCACTTTGGCATGGGAGCCGTCCGATAGCTTTGATGCGAAGTTAAAGGTGAATTACAACAGCCAGCGATCTGAAACGCTGAACGGCTTCACTGACGTTTTCTGCGGCGGCGATGGCATCGCTGACCCATCCACATTGGCTGTGTTCGGCCTCAGCTTCGCGCCGACCCATGATTGCGACATATCTGACAACCGCTTTCCGACGCCAGATGGCCTAGCAAATATCGATACTCTTCCAACAGGCATCGATATTGGCAACCGGGACATCACGCAGTCATTCAACGACACGGATCTGTTCTTTGCCAGCTTGGAAATGAACCTTGACCTGTCCGATACGCTGACCCTGACCTCGCTCACCGGCTATGTCGATATGGACAATATCTACAGCGACTCGTTCAACAGTACAGGCCAAACTGCCGCTGGCGAAGCAGCAGGCTTTGTGGCTCCGTTCCAAAACACATTGGAACAATGGACGCAGGAACTCCGGCTGGCGACTAATTTTGATGGGCCATTCAACTTCCAAATCGGTGCATTCTATGAGGATCGTTCGAGCGGCTTGCTTACCGCACAAAACGCATTCTTGCCCGCTGCCGTTTTGGGCCCTGATGCGGCCACTGGATTTGATTTTGACTGGCTGGCAGACCGGCCATTGGAATCAGAGACGATCTCTTTATTCGCCAGTGCTTCACTTGATTTGACCGAAAGCCTGAACCTGTCTGGCGGCCTGCGCTGGACTGATGAAGACAAAAGCACGACCATTAGCTTCCCATTTGTGAGCGGCTTTATCAGCGGTCCTTTGGGCGCTGTGCCCTCGGGCTTCTTCGCAGGACCGATTGAGTTTAGCGACAGCAATGTCTCGCCAGAGGTCGTGTTGAAATACTCACCGAACGATGATTTCAACGTTTACGCTGCCTTCAAAACAGGCTTCAAATCTGGCGGCGTGGATAACAATACACTGCCGACAGGCGCCGTGGTTTTGCTCAATGATCCAGATCCGGCAGTTGCAGAGGCCGCGGCGGATTCGCTTCGGTTCGAATCAGAAACATCAATCGGCGGCGAAATTGGGTTCCGTTCTCAACTTGCCAATCGGTCGCTGACACTCAACGCAACGGTTTTCTATTACGTCTATGACGACCAGCAAATCCAAAACTTTGACGTCAATATCTTTAACTTCTCAACCTTCAATGCCGGTGAGACGACGACAAAAGGGATAGATATTGATTGGCGCTGGTCGACCGGGCTTGATGGTCTCACGCTTTTCGGAGCCGCGTCCTATCTTGATGCTTCTTTCAGCGACACATTCGTCTCTGTATCGGGATTGGATCTAGATGGTCGCGATGCATCTCGGGCGCCAGATTGGGCCGGCAATATCGGTGTGGATTGGACCATGCCGCTGGGCGATAACCTTGAGTTGGGATTGAATTCAATTGTCGCTTACACCGACGATTATTTCACAAATAGCACAAGCCCAACTGCCTTCGATCCGGCCACCAGTGTGGGTGATTTGGTGCAAGACTCTTATGTCACGATTGATGCATCTGTCTCCATCGGTGATCCGAATGGCAATTGGACACTTTCCTTGATTGGGACCAATTTGACCGATGAAATCTTCATCACCACATCTGCACCGGCACCATTTGGTGCAGGCACAGATGATCGGTTGGTAACTTTGAACAGGGGCCGTCAGGTGTTCGTCGAGGCAGCATTTAAGTTTTAGCCGCAGATCATCCGGCTAATTCGAAGGGCGGGTGCCAGCTTTGCGCTGGTGTCCGCCTCTTTGCGTGACATGGAGCAATAATGCGTGCGCGCCAATCTAGGCGGGCGAGATCAAAGGCAGTGATTACGATATGGAGCCGCACATGCACCCTGATTTCAGTGACCGAGCCGACCCTGCCTTCAGCTCTGCTAACCCCGGAACGATCGCGCAGGAGCTTGCCCCGCTCAATAAGGCAATCGGATGGCTGATCATCAATCGCTTCACTTACCGACTGATGCGGACTTTGGGCAGGCGCAGCGCACCTGAATTCGACCAAACCGGCATTGCCATCACCGAAAGGCCCGATCTAAGCGCAGGGACAGTATTGGTCACACCAAATGAGCGTAAAGGATCAGGTGCGCTGTTCCTGATCCATGGCGGCGGATTTGTTATTGGTAGCCCGCAAGATGTTTTGCCCAAGGCCGCCCATTTCGCCCGCACTCTGGGCATTCCTGTGATTTGCACAGGCTATAGGCTCGCGCCTGATGCCAAATTTCCTGCTGCACTTGATGATTGCCGCGATGCGTGGATGGGCCTTGTGGCGAGAGCAGGCGAACTATCGATCGATCCAAGCTCCATTGTCATTGGCGGATACAGTGCTGGCGCTGGGCTCGCTGCAAATCTGGTGCACCGCTTGCACGATGAAGGGGGCGTGCGGCCTGCAGCGCAATTGTTGATTTATCCGATGCTGGATGACCGCACGGCTTTGCGGAATGAGATCGATAAGCCGCGCCATAGGGTTTGGAGCAATCGCAACAACCTGTTCGCCTGGACCAGTTTCCTTGGCCACACGCCAACGCAAGATTGCGCAGACTATGCCGCCGCAGCGCGTCGCAAAGATCTAAGTGGACTGCCGCCGACTTGGCTTGGGGTGGGCAATTGCGATTTATTCCTCGATGAAGGGCGGGCCTATAGCCAGCGCCTGTCTGATGCCGGCAATGATTGCACATATGTTGAAGTTGATGGTGCCATTCACGGTTTTGACATGGGCGGGACCGATTTGGCCAAGGCCTTTACCGCTTCGCAGGTGGAATTTGTACAGCGATTTGGGTGCTAGTCTAAGGCCACAGCCTAAATCATTGGGGTGTTGTCAGACTAACTCGGCAGTTTGCTTGGGCACTTGCTAACGGTGTCGGATGAGCCGCAGATCCAGAGCCAAACCCCGCCGTGCGTTCTGCCGCTTCAACTCTTCACTCGAGGTGATCCGAATGGCGGTGAAAGCTACCAGGAAATGGGCAGGTGGAAGAACAACAGAGTAAAAAATAGCCATCTTCTATTCCGACGAAAGGAGCGCGTCATACAGCGATTTCGCAGGATGAAATCGCTTCAGAAGTTCACATCCGTGCATGCCAATATCCACAAGCATTTCAGTTCGCACCGCCACCTAATCGACAAACAAACCAACAAGACCCCCCGCTCAGCTGCCTTGGCTGAGTGGCAAAACCTTATGGCTTGAACCCAATCTGGGAAAGGGTATCTTGCGCAGATTGGAGGCTGGTTGCGATTAGTCTGACAGCACTCTAATATTGATGCGCTGGACAAAAACCGACATCATAGCCATCTGCAAGACAGCTTCGAAATTGCACGAAATGAAACCTTGATCTGTTTCGGCAGTAACAAGGCGCATAAGAATTTCGCGGAGCATTTGGCCAAAAACCACCCGTTTGACCCGGGCTGAAGGAACGGATGATATGGAGAATCTGAACGATTGGCTCAAAGTTACCGGCATTTTCGGTCTGATGGCTGCCATCCTTACTGGTACAGGTGAGTTCCTACTCCATTTCGATCCGCAGGCTCGCTTTACCGATGGGCTCGCCTTCTTTGAAGGTATCAGCGAAAACCGCAGCAATTGGGGGCATTTTCTCGGGGTTATCGGCGCCCCACTCTATGCAATTGGCGGGTTTCACATCTTCCTGATGCTGCGATCAGCCAACCCGCGCTGGGCATTCATTCTGTTCTTAGTGATGGCTTATGGCTGCGCGATGGGCGGCGTGTGGATAGGGTCGCGCGCATCGATCAGCGCCATCGTCAACGCGCCGCAATATGCTGATCTCGGCAATCTCGTGCAATTGTATGATTTGCGCTACGAGACGCTTCTCAACGTCACGCGTGCCGCGATCTTGATTGTATCGATTATCTATATCTGGCTAACCGCCACAGGCCGCAGCGCCTATCCAAAATGGATGGCATTCTTCAATCCGATTGTCTTGCTGCTATTCAGCTTCGCCGTGTGGCTCACTGTGCCGGATATCGGCAAATATATGATGCCGATTGCTCTCAATATCGGCTTTGGTATCTTCTTTGCACTGTCCTTGCAGTTTACTGGCACGCAGTCGCACAACCCAACCACTGAAAGGCAATAAGCCATGGGTAAATTCTTGAAACGCACAGCCCTTGGCTTGATCATGCTTGTGGTCGGCTTAATTCTCATGGTTTGTATCATGATGATGCTCGACAACCGCATCGATTACGATGTGTCGACCGAAGGGGTCGATGTTCCAACATTCACTGCGCAGGACATCGAATGGGATCAGACCCACGATAACGACACCACTCTGCCATTCATGGCCAGTGCGGTGATCGACGTGGACGGCGATGGCACAGAAGAACTATTCCTCGGTGGAAGCCGGACCCAGGACGATGCCCTGTTCAAATTCGCCGATGGAACCATGACTGAAGTCGAAGGTAGCGGGATCACCAAAGCGGATGGCGAGGCCAGCCACGGTGCAACGGTTCTGGATGTCGACGCGGATGGCGATGATGATCTGCTGGTTTCGCGCACTGACGGCATTTGGCTCAATCTGAACGAAGGCGGTGTTTTTACGCCGCAAAAGCTCAACGCCGAAATGCCCGAAGGAACGACAGCACTCGGTATTGCCGTTGCGGACATCAACCGTGACGGACATTTCGACATGTATATCGGCGGGTATATTCGCAAGGATTTGGTCGAAGGACAGAACATCTTCAACAAGCCGAACTACGGCGGTTCAAGCCAAATGTTCCTTAATAACGGTGACAACACCTTCACCAATGCCACCGAAGCGACGGGGCTAACCTACATTCACAACACCTTCATGGGTATCTTCGTCGACGTCGATGAAGACGGCTTTGAGGATCTCGTAACCGTCCATGACACGGGCCAAGTTCGCACATGGCGCAACAATGGCGACATGACATTCGCCAATCTCCCCAACCCCAACAGCAATTTTAACAGCTATCCGATGGGGATTGCGGTTGGCGATTATAGCGGTGACGGACGGGTCGACTTCTTCTTTTCAAATGTGGGTTCAACCCCGCCGCGCTTCATGATCAGGGGCGACACGACCGAAGATCAAGAAGTCGAATGGGAATGGCTGCTGTTCCGCAATGAGGGTGGCTTTGCATTCTCTGAGCAAGCCGATGCTGCGAAGGTCGCAAACTATGAGTTCAGCTGGGGTGCTGCGTTTGAAGACCTCAATCTGGACGGGCGCGAAGATTTGATTGTGTCGGAGAATTATGTTGGACTGCCTACACATAATATCGAAATGTTACGCGGGCCAGGTCGACTGCTCATCCAGAATACCGCAGGCGAATTTGCCGCAGTCGGAGCAGAGGCTGGAGTCGTCAACAAACGATATTCGATCGCACCAGTAACCGCAGACTTCAACAATGATGGCCGGCCAGATATCGTCCATGTGAACATTGGAGGTCGATCGCAATTGTTCCTGTCTGAACCCGGAAGCGGCACTTCATTGAAGGTCAAATTGCCCAACCAAATTGAATCGGTTGGCGCCAAAGTGACCGTGACAATGGTTGATGGCTCGACTCAATCAAAATGGTTCATCCGCGGCGAAGGTCTTGTGTCTGATAGCTCGCCAATTCTGATCTTCGGATTGGGTGAGCAGGACGCAAGTTCGGTAACAGTCGACTATCTGGTCGGAGAGGAATCGGTTTTCGATGGTCCATTTCAAAACGGAATGGTCACCGTAGCGGCAACTCCATGAATGGTAGCACCGTCCTTAGGGGCGCCGCGGCATTAGTGGCGGCCTATGGAGCTTATGCAGCATTAGAGATCACACTATCCCATGTTGGCGGGGTTGAACCTTGCCCCACCATTGTTGGTGTGCCTGCATGTATTGTTGTGCTGATTGGCTATCTCGCAATGCTGCTAGCGATCATCAGGCCGCATCGCCTGACGTTCTTTGCAGGGTGGTTGCCGGTATTCTTGCTTGCGGCGAGCGGTGTTGCAGGTGAAATCCTGTCTGACGGCCCGATCTGTCCGCAAACGGAAACCGGCATTCCAAAATGCTACTTCTCGTTTGGGCTGTCGCTTTTGCTCGGCGTTGCGGGCTACTTCATTACCAAGCCAAAGACGGCATTATAGAATGCGGAGGTCTTGTTAGACTAACGAAGCATTTTTGATCTGAAGGGCTTTCGTCACTGGCGGGATGCATTATCTATGGCGGGCTGGCGATCAAGAAGACGAAATTCTAGAAAGCTATGTCATTAAAAAGCGGGATAAAAAGGCGGCGCTAAAGTCCCTTCGCAAGGCGCCGAGGCGGCACGGACTAGCGGAGAAGATCTCAACCTACCCTGCTGCGATGCGCGAATTCGGTAATGAAAGCTGCCGAGGATAGTCTGACGGCACCGAACTGCTAAACAAGCGACCCACGATTAAGAATATACCAATCTCATATACCGCTAATGTGTTGCTTTGATGGCACATACGCATACCAGTGTGGTTGACAGAAGAATTGAAATTGGTATTTTCTTCCGGAATCTTAGTAAAAACAATGAATACCCAGGGAGAACACAAATGAGTTTCAAGCGCATGGAAGGCGGCCGCTCGGCTGCAACCAGCACTCCGCACTTCAAAAAACTGCTGCTATCCACAGCCATCGTCCCGGCGATGTTGCTGCCAATGTCAGCGGCCCATGCGCAGGATGCAGCTCCTGATGCATCATCAGACGCTGCTGAAGAAAACGCCATTGTCGTGACCGGCTTTCGCAGCTCGCTGCAAAGCGCGCTCCAAGAAAAACGCAATGCAGACAGTCTGATCGAAGTTATTCAGGCCGAAGACATTGGCAAATTGCCCGATCAAAACCTTGCTGAAGTTCTTGAGAATGTCACAGGCGTTCAAATCACTCGGACAGCCGGTGTTGGTACTGGCGTCCAAATTCGCGGTACCAATGACAACCGCACCGCCATCAACGGCGTGACAACACTGGGTTCAGGTACTGGCCGTGGCGGTATCAACTTCGAAGATGTAAACGCAGCGATCATCTCATCGGTTGAAGTGATTAAGGCGCCTCAGGCGCTGGACATTGAAGGCGCTGTTGGCGGCACAATTAACCTGCGCACTATTCGCCCGCTTGAACTTACTGAAACGCTGCTCGCTGTTCGTGTGCAGGGTGAATATGCTGAGCTGGCAGACACAGTCACACCGCGCCTGTCGGCAAGCTTTGGGGACAATTGGTCAACCGGCGCTGGCGACATGGGTTTCGTCATTTCTGCAAGCTATGCTGAGCAAGAGGCGGTGTCTTTCCGTCCCCGCGTCGATCGTGATACGCTGATTGCACAAGGCAGCGGTGTTGATGCTGCTGGCAATCCTGGTCCTGCGTTTGATTATCTCGGTATTCAATTCCTCAACCAAGAGCTTGAGAACTTTGAGTTCGAAACGATCAACCTCTC
>JALZVZ010000243.1 GCA_023299945.1 Altererythrobacter sp.
CCTGGCATCGGGGCAAAGAAGCTGGAAGCTTACGGCGAAGCATTCCTAACAGTCATCCAGCAGCACGACCGATAGCAATCGCGCCGGTGTTGTCAGACTTATCGCAACTCGTCTCCGATTAAGCCGGCTGCTGACGGTCTGGTTTCAACAAGCATCTGCTAAAAGCAGCCATTCCGCTAGCGACCCAATTGCGGACGCTAGAGACATGGACGAAATTGCTGTTTATGTTGGTTTCCATGTATCAACGACTGCCCCCTCGCGTACAAATGTTTATCCGAGATATGTTCGACGGGTTGGTAGGTATTTTAGCCTTTGTGGGCCTCTATGCGATTTACACGGACGCAATAGAGCTTCCGAGCTTTTGGTGGTTGTTCTTAGCTGCGTATGGAGTTGGTTGCGCTTTGAAATCGCTGACCCGCAGTGTGCCGGTCGACATTCTTGATGGTCATAAAAATGCGCTAGCGCTAGAGCGAGACTAGCATCCACTTCCAGCCCCAAGCAGCCGCTAAGAGGCTAACTTGCTGGTTCCGACAGCAAGACTGACCGCTAGTTCGATTGAGACGCTGTAAGCGGCTGGTCTGCTAACGACCCACTTGCGGACGTTCGCGCGTTTAGAGTGTGCCTTGTTCAATTCGATCGAGGTAGACAAATTTGGGCCGTTGAACACCCAGTTGTTCTCTAATAAGCTCGACTTCGTCGGACTCGAAAAACGACTTCGCAGCTTGTAGTGAGCGCCATTTAGAAAAATGGACAATGACCTTTGGGTTCCCTTCGTATTTCAGAATCTGGAACTCGATTTCACCTGCGTTCTTCCGAAGCACAGCGGCTTCGTCAAAACCCTTCTTCCAGAAGGAATAATCTTCAACTTCATGCGTGATCAGAACAAAACACACTTCAATTCTCCGATTTCGCTCTTGCCATCACAAATGTTAACGCGTGCCTGCGACTTTAGGGAATCCAAAGAGATAATCTAACTATTCGACCCAAACTGCCAGTACTTTCGGTTTCGACCAATATGACCGCAATTCAGACGTCCGCTCCTCACCCCAATAACCTGCCATTCAGCGACTTGTTGAAGTGTCCTGCCAGCGGACTGTCGGCTAGTTCGACTTAGATGCTAAAAGCAGCTGGTCTGGAAACGACCCAATTGCGGACATGGCACATAGCCCGCTATGAGTATGCTATTCGATTACAAATGTCGTGACGCTTTGGGAGCTGGGTATGGCAAAATTGGCAATTTGGGTCTTGGTCGCGGTGCTAACCCTTTTAAGTTTAGCAGCAGGCGGAGCAAAGCTCGCGGCAATGCCGCAAGAAATTCAGTTCTTTGAGAACGTTGGAATCAGCACAACGTGGATGCTGCTGTTGGGCATTGTGCAGGTGTCGGGCGGTCTTTTGCTCATCCCGCAGAAAACAAGAAGAACAGGAAGTGTCGTTACCGCCGCAGGCTTTCTGGCTTCAGCAGCAATGATCTTCGTGGCTGGTAACATTGGTTTTGGGTTGATGTCTTTGCTGCCTGTAGCTTTAGCGTTTCTGCTCTACCTGCTGGCCAGGAAGTAAGCTTGAACACTGCGCCGGGACGTGTGTAGTCTGACCGCTAAATCGTCCTTACTGCCAAGAACGAACATTCTGCTCACGACCCAATTGCGGACGTTGCAGCAAGGTTCTTTGGTGAGTCTCGCGCCAATCGCGAAAATAGCTGCATTATTGCACTAGCGCCCCTTGAAGATCGGTGCGCGTTTCTCAAGGAAGCTTGCAACCCCTTCCTTGTGATCTTGTGTCTTCATAAGGTAGTGAATTTTCTCGATGGCCCACGCTCCAATCTCATGCGGATCGCCTAGCGCAACGCGCCGCAACCCCTCCTTCATATGGCGAAGCGCAAGGGGCGGATTAACGGCAATTCGTGCAGCCATGTCGTTCGCCCGAGGCATCAGTTGCTCATGCGACGTCACTTCGCCTACCAGCCCGATGCGCAAAGCTTCTTGCGCATCAATTACATCTCCTGTGAACAAGAGTTCAGCGGCTTTTGATGGCCCTACAATGGAAGGCAAACGGTAAAAGCCGCCAACATCACAAATAAGCCCACGCTTGATAAACATTTCGGAAAACTTAGCCTTTTCCGAGGCTATGCGAATATCGGCAAACGTTGTGAGTTCCATGCCCCAGCCAATCGCTGCACCATTGATCGCAGCAATAACTGGTTTCTCACAAGACAATACTGCGTCTGCTGCAGGGGTTATTTCATGTCGAACTGTCGGAGGGGCATTGTTGCGCGCCTCTGCCTTTTCGCCAGTCATCATCTCGCGCACATCATCACCTGAACAAAAGCCGGGGTCCGTTCCGGTCAGCACGACACAGCGAACATCATCATTGCTGCTTAGGTCTCGGAACGTCGCCTCCAGAAGATCATAGGCTTCGACGGTCAAAGCATTGCGTTGCTCTGGCCGGTTCAAGGTCACAGTGGCGACATGGTTCGCAATATCGCACAGAATTACGGGTTCTTTTTGTGAATCGGTCATGCTTCAGCTCCTAAAACATTGGCACTTGTTGCACTCTACTGGCAGAATTCGTGAAACATCAGGGCCGGTTTAGCAGCTCAAGAGCGAGTTCCGCCCGTTCCCCTGCTTGGTTTATGGCCTCGCGGTCTGTCGACGCTATCCCGTCCAACGTGCGCCGGTAAATGCCCTGACTAATGGCCGCGATACGGAACGCAGCGAAGCCGACATAAAAGTTTAAATCCTCGATGCCAGAACGCCCGCTCCGGGCGCAATATGCTGCGACGTATTCAGCTTCGCTTGGAATACCATCAGCCACACCATTGTCATCAAAAACGCAACCAAACTCATGGCTTGGCATGTTCCACATCAGGCAGTTATATCCAATATCCGCAAGCGGGTGCCCCAGTGTTGCCAACTCCCAGTCCAACACAGCAACCAGTCGAGGCTCAGTTGGATGGAACATCACGTTTCCTAGACGATAATCGCCATGCGCGATCCCGCAAGATGTGTCTGTAGGGAGCCGTTTGGGAAGCTCTTCAAGCAGCTTTTCCATGCTAGGAATTTCTTCAGTCTGCGCATTGCGATATTGTTTCGTCCAACGCGCCAATTGGCGTTCGAAATATCCCGACGGCCGGCCAAAGTCGCCAAGGCCAACCGCATCGACATCAACCTTGTGCAATTTGGCCAGCGTTGCATTCAGCTCGTCATAAATCGCGGCGCGTTCATTCGGTTCCATTCCGGGCAATGCCGCGTCACGGAAAACTCTGCCTTCGAGGAAATCCATCACGTAGAAGTTAGTGCCAATTACATCAGGATCTTCGCACAAGGTTCGCATAACAGGGACGGGAATGTCGGTTGAGGCCAAGGCGCTCATTGCTTTAAATTCTCGTTCAACCTGATGGGCACTGGCAAGAATTTTTCCGGGAGGCTTTTTACGCAGCACAAAGCGCCGCGTGCTGCCGCTGGAATGAGTCGTCAGCAGGAAAGTTGGGTTCGATGCACCACCTTCAAACTGAAGCACCTCGAGGCCTGAGCCGAAACCATCAATCCTAGGCTGCAAGAATTTGTCCAGGCGATCAAGATCCATTTTATGTCTCTCGGAAACCTCTTGCAAAGGCAATTCATCCAACGTCATTTGTGTGTCCTTATCTCTACCGAATGCTGCTGGTTCCATACCCATGATTTGAGGGTGTCAGGCGCGCTAGGCACTGCGTTCTCGCTGACCATCAATTTATGAAACGATAAGCCTAACCGATTACCCAGCGAATGGGTTTCGTACACTGGCAATTTTGAAGAGAAGGCCACATCAGTTTTCGGGCAAAGTGCTTTGCAGCTTATCAACTGCCTATGCTTTGTAGCGCGATGCTCTCGCTTTCGGAGCAATACTTCGCTGTTTGGAGAATATTCAGATGTCCGCTTCCCACCCCAATAGCGGACTTCGATCGATGGCTTGAAGTGGGCCGTTAGCGGAATGGCGGCTTTCGGGCGCCAACCTGCGAAAAGCGGACTGTCCGCTTTCGACCCA
>JALZVZ010000244.1 GCA_023299945.1 Altererythrobacter sp.
GGGATCAGCACGGCGATATTGTTCGCGCCATTTGCGCCGCCAACCGCTCGGCTGGCTTTGGGGTTACCAAGAGCGGCGGCCAATTCGCCATAGCTGCGCGTTTCGCCAGCAGGGATTTCGCGCAGGGCCTGCCACACGCTTTGCTGAAAGGCTGTGCCCTTCACATCCAGCGGGATATCGCGGGCCGTGCCTGGCTCCTCCACAGCGGCCAAAACCTCCGCAAAAAGCGCGCGGAACGCCTCGCCGCCTTTGATCAATTCAGCCTTGGGGAAACGCGCCCGCAATTCCGCTTCGCCTTCATCAAATGCCAAGCAGCACACGCCCTTACCTGTCGCCGCCACCAGCATTTCGCCCAGTGTGGTCGCCATCACCGCCCAATGCACTGTGCGGCCCGCGCCGCCGCCTGACCAATCGCTCGCCGTCATGCTCATCTTATCTTTCATCCCATCATAAAAGCGCGAAGGCGCACTATAGCCTGCTTTATAGATTGCGCCTGATACGCTGTCCTCACTGACCAGGGCTTCCCGCGCACGCTCCTCTCTTAACGCTCGCCCGTAAGCTGCTGGCGAGAGCCCGGTTGCGCGTTTAAAAATGCGCTGAAAATGGGTGGGGGAATAGCCGGTGAGAGCGCCCAATGCAGCCAGACTTGGCGGAGCATCAGCCGCCTTAATCGCAGCAATAGCCGCTTTAATCGCTCCCTCGTCCCGCGATTGTTCATCGGGAGCGCAGCGTTTGCAGGCGCGCAAGCCCGCAGCCTCTGCACCCTCGCAATTGTCATAGAAGCGCACATTTTTGCGCAAGGGCATCCGCGCCGCGCACGATGGGCGGCAATAAATCCCTGTGGAATGCACGCCAGTTAAAAATACCCCGTCATAACGGCGATCCTTTGCCGCTGCGATCCGCCAACGCGCGTCATCATCAAGGGAGCTATTATCAATCATCGGACGCCTTGTGCCATGATTTGCGCGGGCCTGCATCCCGATGCTTGCGGTCAATGTAAAAAGCCGAGTAAAGCTGGATGCAATGGACCGGATAATAATCAGCATCGCAGCGCTATTGGCGCTCCTCATACCTGCCAATCTTGCAGCCGACCAAGGCGATATCAACGCCGCCGCGCGCGGGGTTGTGCGGGTTGTGCTGATCGGATCGGATGGCGAGGAGGTTTATCCCGTCAGCCATGGTTCCGGCTTTGCGATAACGCCCACCAAAATCCTCACCAATGCGCATGTCATCAAAGAGGCGCTTCAAGACGACACGTTGGAAATTGGCATCGTGCCCAGCCAAGGCGAAGAGGCAGCCTATGGCAAGCCGCTGGCGGTCAGCCCGCGCAATGATTTGGCCTTGATCGAAATAACTGAAGGCAGCTTGCGCCTGCCGCCGCTGACAATGGCGGGGCGTTCTGGCGGCGATATGGGCGAGGTCAGCTCTGTGGGTTATCCGATGAATGTTGACCGCGCACAGGGGCTAGAGATTGGCGATATTTTCCGCGCACAACCGCCTGTAAAAAGCCGCGGGTTTTTGTCAGGGGCCCGCCCCTCGCGGCAGTTCGATACGATCTTGCACACAGCGCCGATTGCGCGCGGCAATTCGGGCGGACCGCTGCTGGATGGCTGCGGACGGGTTCTGGGTGTGAACAGCTTTGGCGCGGATTCCGACGGGTCTGATGCAGAGTTTTACTTCGCCGTTTCGATGCGCGAGGTGCTGCCATTTTTGCGCGACAATGGCGTGGAGCCTCAGGTCAATGCTCTCCCCTGCCGCTCAATCGCCGACTTAAACGCATCAGAGGCTGCACGG
This sequence comes from Altererythrobacter sp., assembly GCA_023299945.1. Lineage (GTDB taxonomy): Bacteria > Pseudomonadota > Alphaproteobacteria > Sphingomonadales > Sphingomonadaceae > Erythrobacter. The sequence continues at coordinate 1,795 of JALZVZ010000244.1, forward strand.
GTAGAGGAACAACGCGAAGCCGCGCGTGCCATAATGGAAAAGCGCGAGACAGAGCTAGCGACAAAACGCGAGCGGGCACAATTGGAAGCCCAGCTGGCGGTGATGAACGAGCGTGAAAATATGATGGCAATGGCAATGTTTGCGCTGCTGGTCGCAATCGGCGCTGGCTATTTTGCGATTCAGGCCCGGCGCGAGAGCCTAGATTACGAAGAAGGCGATGAAGACGAGAATAATTCGCGCAAGCTGATGGGCTTTGGCGCTTTGGCGGTTGCAGCGGTGCTGGCGGCAGGCTTCCTCTGGATCAACCGCCCCGGGCTAGAAGACATTGACCGGCGCGTTGCGGCAGCCATGAATGAAGGCGGTAGCGAGGATGGCGGCGAAGCAGGTGCATCGCAAGAAGGCACTCTTATATGCACGCTCATCCCCGAACGCAGCCGGATCACCGGTGCGCGCCAAGATGATGTAGAGTTTGCATGGGCGGGCGATGGCTGCGTTAATGACCGCACGCAATATGGCTTCAAAAATGCCGAATGGACCCGCGTGTTCGTGCCCAATACCGAGGATGCGGTCGCAATCAACAGTTACGATCCAGAGACGCGCACATTCCGCACGGATCGCTATTTGCTGGCCCAAGATGATATGGGGGCGGCACGCGCTGCGCGCGCAAAATACAAACCCCCACAATGCGGCGTGACCGATGCCTCGCGCACTTTGGGGGAACAGCAATCTGGCGTTCGCAGCCTATTGCCGAGCCAGCCAAACGAACGGCTTGTGTATGAATGTAAAAGTAAAGAAGGCAACACGTCTGGGCAGTAGCTCGGCGCTGGATTCAAGATAACACTTGAGTTTGTTAACAAGTGTGTCACTTTTGTGGCATTGGTGGAAACAATTCAGGGCTCAAGATCATAATGGCGCGAATATTTGTCTTCATGGCCGTCGTCATGGCGGTAGTTTTACCTGTACCCGCAAGCAGCAGCGAAGCCGATATTGACGCCACCTCGCGCAGCGTGGTCAGAGTCGTCATTTTAAACGTGGGTAGAGATGGTGGACTGACCATTCGCGGACATGGAACCGGATTTGCTGTCACCGGCAATAAATTCGTTACCAATGCTCATGTGATTAAGGACGCGGCTCAATACGTCAATGTTGTGGTTGGCATTGTCCCGCCGAAGGGTGATCAACCTACCATAGCCAAGCTGGTCAACTATAATCCAAAGCGCGATTTGGCGCTGATCGAAGTGCCAGAAAACCTAAATTTGCCCGCCGTGACCTTCGTCAGCAATTTCAATTCAGAAAGCGCGGACGCCATTGCGGTGGGCTACCCGGGCGTTGTCGACAGCTTAACCGGAGCCGACCGCCCCTCTGAAATGATCAAGCCTCAGCCTCCCACCAAAGGACGAGGAGCGGTTTCTCAGCAAAGAGAGGTAAACGGCGTCAGGCACGTCCTTCATAGCGCCGCGATCGCTCGCGGCAATTCGGGCGGACCTTTGCTTGATGATTGCGGACGTGTGATCGGCGTCAATTCTTTCAGCACTAGATCGTCAGCCAGCGAAGGCGAGTTTTTCTTCGCAATCGCCAACAGCGAAACGCAATCCTTTTTGCGCAGCAATGATGTCTCGCCGAAAGTCAGTGATCTTCCCTGCCGCAGCTTGGCTGAAATTGCCGCTGAAGAAAGCGCCAGAGAACAAGCAAAGGAAAAGGCGGCTGACGAAGCGCAACAGGCAAGCGACGAAGCCGAAGCAGTAGAGCGCGCTCGGATAATGGCGCAAATCCAAGAAGAGCGTGAAAATATGATGGCGCTGGCAGCCGTTCTATTATTGCTGGCAGCAGGCGGCGGCGTGCTCGCCTATCAAGCGTCCGGAGCCGAAGGAGGCAAACCGCGCGCAATCATCTTTGGCGGGATTGCCGTGATGGCTGCTGTCGGCGCCGCCTATAGCTGGATCCAACGCCCCAGCATGGATAGTGTGGATGCACGCCTAAATGGAGAGAAGGATGCCAGTTTCTTCCTCAGTGATTTAACCGGATCGAGCAGCCTGCAACCCGGCATGCTGACTTGCACTCTGGATACTGAGCGCAGCCGAGTGACCACTTCACCTCCGCCCGAAGTGGATTTCGAATGGAAAGCTGAGGGGTGCCACGACAAAACGCAATATGAAGCGAGTGACGGCGTGTGGTCACGGGTTTTTGTGCCGACAGAAGACTATATGGTGAGAGTTGCCACAATTGATCTAGAGAAAGGGGAGTTTCGCAATGAGCGGTATTTGCTGCCCAAAACTGAGTGGCAAAAAGCACGCGATACTCGAATGAATTATCAGCCGCCATCCTGCGGAGACTCGAACGCTTCTAATAGATTAGCTGATATGCAAGGCAGCGTTTTTGCCCTTTTGCCCGATGAACCAAACGAACGCCTCATCTATAATTGCAAGAGCAGCGCGAATTAAAGTATCCGTTCTCGAAACGGTAATAGGAGACTTACTCATCACACGCAAAATTGCCGCTATCTTGACCGGGCTAATCGCGGTCCTGCACCTTTATATTGCATGGTTCGAGATGTTCGCATGGACCACACGCGGGCCAAAGGTGTTCACAAGCTTTCC
>JALZVZ010000245.1 GCA_023299945.1 Altererythrobacter sp.
GGCTATCCCGTAATTATCAAGGCAGCCAGCGGCGGCGGCGGACGCGGCATGAAAGTCTGCGAAAGCGAAGACCAGCTTGAAACATTGATGAGCCAAGCGGGCAGCGAAGCGGCAGCAGCGTTCGGCGATGCGACCGTTTATATCGAGAAATATCTCGGCAATCCGCGCCACATCGAATTTCAAGTCTTTGGCGATGGCAAAGGCAATGCCATCCATTTGGGCGAGCGCGATTGTTCGCTGCAACGGCGCCACCAAAAAGTGTTGGAAGAAGCCCCCTCCCCAATTATCACTGACGAAGAGCGGATGCGCATGGGCGAGGTTTGCTCCAAAGCGATGCGCGACATGGCGTATCGCGGCGCAGGCACGATCGAATTTCTGTGGGAAGACGGCGAGTTCTATTTCATCGAAATGAACACCCGCCTTCAGGTTGAGCACCCCGTCACAGAAGCGATCACCGGCGTCGATCTGGTGCGCGAACAAATCCGCGTTGCGGACGGCATGCCGCTGTCGGTTACTCAGGATGAGCTTGAATTTAACGGCCATGCAATTGAATGCCGGATCAATGCTGAAGATCCGTTCAAATTCACCCCGTCGCCGGGCGAAGTGACCTACTACCACCCTGCTGGCGGCATGCATGTGCGCGTCGATTCAGGGCTGTATGCAGGCTATAAAATCCCGCCTTATTACGACAGCATGATCGCCAAATTGATCGTTTACGGCCGCAACCGCGAAGGCTGCATTATGCGCCTGAAACGCGCGCTGGAAGAGATGGTTGTTGAGGGGCCGATCACCAATATTCCGCTGCATCAGGAACTGCTAAAGCAAGATGATATTTTGAACGGGGATTACTCGATCAAGTGGCTGGAGGAATGGCTGGAAACGCGGGAAGGTTGAGGCAAGCTTCAAAGTCAAAACGCCTGACTTCCAGCGGCGCAATCGAATTTGCGTCAGGATGCAGCGGATTCATCATAATGACCGAAGCCTCTGGCAATACGGCTGATTGAACCTGAGCCAACAAAGTACGGCCAGAAAGAAGCCAATCGTCGCCAATTCGGCGTTTTTCGTTGGCATCCTCAACAAATGGAAGGTCCTCAGGGACGATATCTGTCTCCGTCCAACCGAGGCAGTAGTCCTGATCGATCCCTTTAAGATCGCGCGGCAAATATCGTATAACCACCAGAACTGCCAAACCGGGCTCAGATGCAAAGCTAACAACCGGAGCACCGGGTGAAGTCCAACGCCCGCCGATCGCTTGCTGCCCTGCGCCATCAAGGTCCAAAAAGGGTTGGCGAACCAGGCGCCAGAGCTTCATTGCAAGTATCCCACTAAGAAAACGAAACGCAGGCCACAAACTCCAGAACTAAATCGGCACACCCGGCTCATGTTTCGCAGTGCGGATCGTCAGCGATGTTTTCACGCTCGCGACATTGGGCGCAGGGGTTAGCTTGCTGGTCAAAAATTCCTGAAAGCTCTGCAGATCGCGGCTTACGACCTTTAGAATAAAGTCGATCTCGCCATTGAGCATATGCACCTCGCGCACTTCTTTCAGCTCAGCCATATGGTCTTCAAATTCGCGCAATGCGCTCTCGGCTTGGGACTTCAAGCTGACCATGGCGAACACAGTGATTGCAAAACCGAGGCTGGAGGCGTCCAGATCGGCATGATATCCGCGGATAACGCCCGCTTCTTCCAATCCGCGCACACGGCGCAAACACGGAGGCGCGGTTAGGCCAACACGCTGGGCAAGTTCTACATTTGTGACCCGCCCCTCTGCCTGCAATTCAGAAAGCAAGCGCCGGTCAATATCATCCAGATTAGCCATATTTCTTTCCGTCATCCCTCTTCCGCGTTCAATGAAGCCGTCAATTTTAACCGATCAACAAAGCCCGCCGTCATTTTCAACGCCTCGCTGAGCAATGAACCCTCATATTTCCCATGTCCACGCTAATATTATTAGTCTGGCAGCAATTGTCCCGCTTTGCAACGCAGGCACAAGCACTGCTTCGAAAAGTGCGCTATTCTGATAAAGCTATATGTCACCCGTATTGCGCGGCATCTTCGCCTGCCTGCCTCAAAGGATCAACGCCGCCTCCATGTTCTTCGATGACCGCCTTGCCACAGTTCTGCGCCACCGCGCGGATGGCGACGCGGCTGCGCGCACGCAGTTCAGGCAATTGCTCGATCTGCTTGGCAACCGTCCGCATGGTTCTGGCGGCGATGAAAGCTTGCTGGCGGCGGCTTGGTTGCGGCTGGGCGCATTGGGCGAGATTATTCCGTCAAAGGACCGTGCGGAGATTGTAAGCGAGACCGGCTGGCGCTTCCGGAATCCAGAATTGGCCGCACATTTGGCCGAGGATGAGCCAGATGTCGCCGCCGCCGCAATTGCCCGTGCGGATTTGAGTGAGGATGATTGGACCGCACTGATCCCGCATTTGCCGATCCGAGCACGCGGATTTCTGCGCCGCCGAAAAAAATTGCCAAGCAGCGCAGAGGCACTGCTTGAACAATTGGGCGTAGCAGACCGGGGCCTGCCGGTGCCAGAGGCCCGCTTCGATGTGGGTAATGAGGCTGAAGGCGACCTATCTGTCGAGATCGAACAGGGGGTGGTATCCGATAAGGATACAAATGTATTTGGCAATACTGAGCCAGATATAGGAGAAGCAGACAGCATTCTTCGCAGCTCTACTCCTGAAGGGCTACCGGCTTCGACAATCGCGAAAGTTCTCTCAACACCGACGCCTCCCCTAGCAGCACCAAGCCGTATATCGTCCAGCGACATTGAAAAGTCCGAAATCACCGAGCTGGTTGAACGCATTGCGCAATTCCGCAAGGATCACGTCCCGTCCTCACCAACCGGCGAAAGCTCACCGCGCCTGCCACTTGACGAAAAGCTGGGTGAGCGCGGCCAGAAAGCGTCTGTCTTCGGATTTTCCGCCGATACAAGGGGTAGAATTGACTGGGCTGAGCTGGACGTAGCCCCGATGATTATTGGCAAGCGCCTGACCGAGCCGCGCCAGATCGGTTCACTCGATGCACAAAACCCAGCAACCCGCGCCTTTGCCGGGCATCAGCCGATCAGGGGCGCATTGCTTACTTTTGAGGGCGCACCTGCCATTGCCGGTGAATGGGTGGTCGACGCCCAGCCCCAATTTGAGCTGAGCAGCGGACGCTTTCAAGGCTATCTCGGACGGATGCGGCGGCGTGTGTCTACCGCCTCTAAAACCGCCTCTGCTGAAGCTGACCGCATTCGGCAATTGCTGCATGAATTGCGCACGCCGGTAAATGCACTGCAGGGCTTTGCAGAAATCATCCAGCAGCAATTGTTTGGCCCTGCGCCCAATGAATATCGTGCCTTAGCCGCGAATATCGCCAGCGATTCAGCACGCATTCTTGCCGGCTTTGACGAGCTTGAACGGCTGGCCCGGCTGGAAAGCGGCGCTATGACCTTGCCTGAAGGCTCCAGCGACATCAGCAGCATCATCCAGCATATGACCGCGCAATTGCAGCCTGTGCTTGCACCTCGGATGGCAGGTTTTGTGCTTAAGCAGACGGATAAAGGCCCGCTGTCCATTGGCATCGACCACGAAGATGCCGAGGCGATGATCTGGCGCATCATGGGCACTTTGGCCGGTTGCTGCGCCGCGTCGGAGAATTTGGGGCTAAGCATCAGCGCACAGGCCGGACAGGCCAGCGTCCAATGGGATATGCCGGCGCAATTGGAAGCAGAAGACAAGCCCTTTGCCGCAGACATCTCCCCATCAACTGATGGCCTATCTGCTGGCCTGTTTGGCGCAGGTTTCAGCCTGCGTCTGGCAAGAGCTGAAGCGCGATCTGCGGGCGGAGACTTAAGCATCGCCGAGGGACGGTTAACTCTGACCCTCCCCAGCTTGGCCGCCCCCTTGGCCGCCACCTTGACCGGAGCCGATAGCAGCCCTAGCTCTGATGACGCTCAAAAAGCAGCGAACGACAGCCAAGAAAGGAACTAGTCACAGCGATGCTTGACTGAGCGGGGGTAATTTAGGCCGGGGTAAGAAACCATCACTAGTGCATCCATGCTCGATCCGCCCGTTGCGGGGCTGGAAGCTGAATTTGCGGCCGGTTTTGGCCAGCGCGTTTTGCTAACCGTCGATACCGAGGAAGAATTTGATTGGAACGCGCCGTTTAGCTCTGCTGATCACGGCTTCGAACATGTGCCTGCGATTGCCCGATTCCAACGCTTCTGCGAGACACTTGGCGTCATACCGCTTTATTTGGTTGATTGGCCGATAGTGCAATGTGACGAGGCCACCGCACTGCTTGACGATGCCGTCAAAAGCGGAAAAGCGGAAATCGGCTTGCAATTACACCCCTGGGTAAACCCGCCTCACCATGAAGACGTGACGACCCGCAACTCCTTTGCGGGCAATTTGCCGCCCGAATTAGAGAAAGCGAAGTTTGAGGCGCTTGCCGGCGCGATTGAACACAGGTTTGGCTCTGCCCCGCTGATTTACCGCGCAGGACGCTATGGTTTGGGCCCGCATTCAGCTGACATTCTAAAGAGCAATGGCTTTGCGATCGATACGTCCGTCCGCTCCAATTACGATTATAGCGATAGGCACGGGCCTGATTATTCGCATCACCCACTCACACCCTATTGGACCGACGCAGCGCGCGATCTATTGGAACTGCCGGTGACGACTGTATTTTGGGGCATGTTGCGCAAGCAGGGGCGCATGCTTGCGCCTTTCCTCAAAAAAATGCCGCAACTCGGCGGAATTTTGGCGCGCACCAAGATGTTGGAGAAAATTCCACTCACCCCAGAAGGCGTGACCTTAGACGAGGGCTTGCGCGGCGCGGATATGGCAATTGATGACGGATTGCCGCTCATCGTGCTCTCGCTACATAGCCCCTCGCTTGCTCCAGGTTTCACACCCTATGTCCACAACGACAGCGATCTGGATGCTCTTTATGAGTGGCTGCGTGTTATGATCACCTATTTCAATCAACGGGGCGTAAAACCCACAAGTGTGGCCGAAATTATGCGTTCAATTTTGAGATAGTCGAAATTTTGCTGCGACTACTGCTTGTAACAAGATAAAAGGCGCTGTAGGGGCCGGTTCGCATCGCGCGATAATGGTCTGGGCCTGTAGCTCAGTTGGTTAGAGCTGGCCGCTCATAACGGCTAGGTCGCGGGTTCGAGTCCTGCCGGGCCCACCACCGCGATTTATGCGATGCACGCGAATTCTCCTTTGCGGGAGAACACGCTGAAAATCGGTCGGGGAGTGGCGCAGCCTGGTAGCGCACCTGTTTTGGGTACAGGGGGTCGCAAGTTCGAATCTTGTCTCCCCGACCATTTTTCAAAAAATCACTACGTATATTGATAGTGAAGAGAGCCGCAGCCACTGCTTGCGTTGCTCCAAATGGCCACTTGCGGTAAAGAGTTGTAAAAACCGGCCCCTTAAAAGCCGCAGAGACTGGTTACTAAACGGCTAAGATGTAAAGAGAAGGCTCATAAACAAAAGCGACAAGGGATCGGGAAAATCATGCGGGTGGCAATCTCTGACGACGAACAGGAAATTCTTGATCAAGTGGCAGCCATAGTCTCAGCTGCTGGCCATGAAGTCTCTTGCTATCGCAATGGGCTCGACATCCAGAACGCTCTGAAACGCGAAACTTTTGACGTTGTTATGCTGGATTGGAACATGCCGGGGCGAACCGGTATTGAAGTTTTGGAATGGGCTGTGGATAATATTCCCGCCTGCCCACCCTTCATTTTGCTGACGAGCCGCCCGGACAAAACGGACATCGTCCGCGGGCTTGAGGCCGGCGCTATCGACTATATCGTTAAACCCGAATCCGACGAAGTGATCCGCGCCCGCGTTGAGGCGGCTGGAAGGCGTAATGCTGCTGAAACCCAGTCACGCCACGTCAACTTTGGCCCTTATACTCTTGATCGTATGGAGAAATCTATTTCTGTCAAAGAGGTTGAAGCCAAGGTGACAGCAAAAGAATTCGACCTCATCGATCTGTTTTTCCAGAATTTGCACCGCCCTCTGTCGCGCGGTTATCTGTTCTCACGCGTCTGGGGCGGAAATGCCGAAATGGAAACCCGCACAATCGACGTGCATATCTCCCGTTTGCGCGCCAAACTTGACCTCAATCCTGAAAATGGTTTTGTAATCCGTACAGTTTTTGGTTTCGGATACCGCATGGATGAGTATATCGATGAGGAAGACGAAACGCCAATACGCTAGGGGGATATCATGAGCAGCGCCATTTGGGCCTCTCCGTGTCGGAGAACCGCATTGCTGGCGCTTGCCTCAACCTCGCTATTGGCGGGATGCTCAGCCTATTCCGAACCCTTCATCCAAGACAGCGTCGGAAATGCCGCCGGTTTGCGCGAAGTCGTAATCCTCGCAGGCGAAGAAGACGCCGGTTTGCGCATTGGCTTCCGCAAGCAATTGCAATCGGCCTTCCGCACGCGCGGAGTTCCCTCGAATGACACCGCAGACGTCGTTGGCGATTTTGCGATATCTACCATGCACAAGGATATGTCGTTGGCGGCTACACGCTCTGGCGGTGAAAACGGTGTCGTGGTCCAATCGGCTAAGCGTGACGGCAAGCTTCTCGATGGCTGCAAGGAAGTTCGCTACAGGGCAACTTTGGCGCTTTTTAGCCGCAAAAGCGGCGAGCGCATTCACCGCGCAGAAAGCGAAAGCAGTGCATGCAAAGACGATCCTGCCCCGCTTGAGCGTCTGGCCGATGCACTTGTACGCGATGCATTGCTCGCCCCGCTATAAGTGAGACCGCGCCTTTCGCGCTAGCTAGCTTGCGAAACAGGCAGCTCAATCTCGATCCGTGTGCCCTTATTGGCGGCAGAAAGGACAGCAATCGCGCCACCATGCTCGTCTACCGCCCTTTTGACGTAAGCGAGGCCTAGCCCCGCGCTAGGCCCTGCTTTGCTGTCATGTGCACCAAACCTAGCAAACGGCTCTGATTGGCGCTCTGCGGGCATTCCTGGTCCTTCATCTTCCAATATGAGCGACAAGCGATCATTCGCGGCCTGAGCAAGGCATACGGTGATGCGAGAGGAGTTTGGCGAGAATTTGAGCGCATTGCTCAACAAATTGTCGACCACGCGGGAAATCGCCGATGCATCCACTTCGCAAAAGATCGGATCCTCAGGCACGTCACAGTCAATCCGGATGCTTTTGCGCTTGGCAATGGCATAAGCACGGTCCGCCGCTTCGTAGACCAAAGCCCCCATTTCAGTGTCTTCAGCCCGAATACCTTCATTTTCAAGGCGCGCAATTTGAACAAAATTCTCAGCTAATGTCAGTGTTCTACGTGCCTGTTCTGTAATTCTTTCGAGGCGGTCAGCATGATCCAGAGCTTTACCCGCTTTGCCTGCGAGACCAATAATCGCCACCTGCGGTGAACGCATATCATGGGAGAGAAATTCGAGCGTTTCGCGGCGTTGCTGCTCGCCTTTTTTAATCGCAGTGATATCGCGCAATGCCACAATCTCGCTGCCCAAAACTGCGTCGAGCGGCGCCGATGCCAGCAGGAATGTTCGCTCGCGCGGTAGATTTACCTCGCTTGCTTGCGTGTCGATGTTCCCGCCTAATTGCGCAACCAACTCGTTTAAAGTCAGTTCTCTGTCAGGCGTGCCCTTTAAGAAAATGGCCCGCGCGGTCGCATTGAACAGAGCCAAACGTCCTTCTCCATCAAACACCATCATCGGGTCCGGTGAGGCATCCACGACATCCTGAATAAAGCTGAGTCTTTCGCGCACCTCGCCGGTCAGCCCGCGCAGACTAGCAACTTGGCGCTGAACCACATCAAAGCCGGCTGAAGATTGCCCGAAAGCCGCAAAGCCGCTGGCTTTCGTCTGATCTGCATCTGCCTGATTGTCCTGAAGACCGCTGGCTCGCAAAGCCTCCACTTCGCGGTCGAGAAACCGGCTAACGGTGGATAGGCGGCGCCATCCCCATAGCGGGTACGCGATTAAGATCGCGGCGAATGCAGGCGCAATCGGCAGCCATGTTTTCAGCAATATGACACTGGCGAGCGCAAAAACGACCAATGCGGTGATCAGCAAGAGAGAATACCGCAAAGCCTCAGCTGGCGTCCTCAGCCAATACACAAGGAACAAAGACGCAATCGCCGCAAGGTGGAAAACGACAATGACCCATGCGGGCAGAGACGACAAAGTGCGCCCTGAAATGACAGAATTCAGCGCATTGGCTTGAATTTCGACCCCGCTCATAATTCTGCCAGCAAAGGTGGGAACAGCATAGCGATCCCCCAAGCCCTGAGCGGTTGAACCAATAAGGACGATCTTATCTTCGAAATATTCCTTCGGCGCGGCGCGGTCCATGACATCAGAAGCGGAATAGGTGCGATAGCCACCGGGCTGTTCATATTGGATAATCGGAAGCGAATCTGCTTCAGCCAAACTCTGAGCCACGTCGCGCCCAGCAATTTCTGCGAGTTTTAATATTAAATGCTCGTATTCACCGCTAGATGATTGATAAATTGGTGAAATCCTCCGAACAATACCGTCCCTTTCAGGAAATATCGAAACATGGCCGAGACCAAATGCAGCGTCAGCGATGCTGGGGACTGGAAGAGCAGCTACACTGCCCTCAACACCATCACTGCGGTCAAAAAATGTATGCGGAACAATAACATTTCCGGCATTTTTAATCGAACTTGCCAATGCTTGATCTGCGGCTGGTTCGGTTTCTTCTAGAAAAAGGATATCGATCGCAATTGCGGATGGCCCTAACTCTGCCAGTCGATCAATCAATTCAGCATGGCGGGTCCGATCCCAAGGCCAATTGCCAATTTGCGCTAGACTGGCATCATCAATCGCGACGATTACAATGTCTTTGCTGCCGTCGCCTGCATTAATTGAACTGGCAAAGTCGAGCAATGTGAGATCAAGGCGTTCGCCCCATCCGCGATTGCCAGCAATCACCACGAAAGCAATCGCCGCCAGCAGCAAGGCGAACCATTCTGTAAAAAGACGCGATTTACTCATGCGTAATCTTAGGCCCCACCTAACCGCTGGCTCAATCGGTTACTTTGAGTTCCTGAACCGGGCCCCAAACCTTAATGGCCTCGCCCTCGTCTATTTGGAAAGTGCCCACCCGCCAGCGATAATCACCCTGCTGTAGGTTACTGATAAATATATCATTTTGGGTCAGGCCGATTTCATCAACCAAAAGCTGGTCGCGGTTGCCCTGTGCCCATATCTGAAACGCGGCGTAGGAGGCACCATCGCCCGCAGCTTGCCAAGCGAATTTAAACGCATCGTCAAAATCCGACTTTTCCGCCTCTGCAGATATGCCCAAGCGTTTGCGCCGGAAAGTGTGAATTTCCGACTGCCCCTCAAGCCCGCTTGTCGCAATGGCACGTGCACGCACATAATA
>JALZVZ010000246.1 GCA_023299945.1 Altererythrobacter sp.
GCCTGCACACCCACCACATCCAAATCTGGTTTGAGCGCGCGGGTAACTGTGGCCATGCCAGACATTAAACCGCCGCCGCCAATGGGCGTAACAATACAATCTAGCCCAGGCTGATCTTCCAACATTTCCAGCGCGACCGTGCCTTGGCCGGCGGCCACATGGGGATGGTCGAAGGGGTGAACAAAGCTGAGGCCCAGTTCTTTTTCCAGCTGGCGCGCATGGGCATAAGCCTCGTCAAAAGTCTCGCCTTCCAGCACGACTTTGCCGCCCACGCTTTCTGTTTGCATGATCTTCACCGTCGGCGTGGTGCGCGGCATAACGATCGTGACCGGCACGCCAAGCCGCGTCCCATGATAAGAAAGCCCTTGGCTGTGATTGCCAGCCGATGCTGCAATGACGCCGCGCTCGCGTTTTGCTGGGTCCATCAATAGCAATGCGTTCAATGCCCCGCGCTCTTTATAAGCAGCGGTGAATTGCAAGTTTTCAAACTTGAGCCATATTTCCGCGCCCGAAATATTCGACAAGGTCTGCGAGTGCATCATTGGCGTGCGCACAATGGCATCACCAATGCGCGCCGCAGCTGCGCGAACATCATCGAGGGTTAAGGCGCTGAGCGCTTCTTCGGAGCTGGCATAGGCCGCTGGCTTTGTCATAATGGCCGCTGCGATAAGGCTTTGAAGGCCGCCCTGCAATGTGGTTTCGCTTGCATCGCCGAAAATTGGATTTAATCCCGCTTTCCATGAGCAATTCAAAAACTGTCGCATTCTTAGGATTGGGCGTCATGGGCGCACCAATGGCGGGGCATTTGGCCGCCGCTGGTCACCGTGTGATTGCCTATAATCGCACGCCCTCTCGGGCCGATGCTTGGCTAGCGGCGCAGCAAGCGAAAGGGCACGATGTCCAAACTGCCTCTACTTCGGCTGAGGCTGCGCGCGAGGCAGAGATGGTTTTCGCCTGTGTTGGCAATGATGCAGATTTGAAAAGCATTGCATTTGGACCAGAGGGCGCGCTTGATGCGATGGCGGCGGGCACGCTGTTTGTTGATCACACCACAGTGTCTGCCAATATGGCGCGGATCGTTGATGATGAAGCGCGCGCTCGCGGGCTATCCGCGATCGATGCGCCGGTTTCAGGCGGTCAAGCAGGCGCAGAAAATGGCCAGCTGGCGATAATGTGCGGCGGCAGCATAGAGGCGATGGCTCGCGCCACCCCTGTGATGGATGCCTATGCCAAGTCCATCGTCCATGTCGGCGATGCGGGTGCTGGGCAAACGGCCAAGATGGCCAACCAAATGTGTATCGCAGGCATTCTGGCTGGACTTTCCGAAGCCATGCGGCTGGCCGAGGCAGCAGGCCTCGACATGGACAAAACCTATGAGGCCATATCGGGCGGCGCGGCCCAAAGCTGGCAAATGAACAATCGCTGGGAGACCATGGCCAAGGGCGAGTTTGATTTCGGCTTTGCGATTGATTGGATGCGCAAGGATTTGGGCTATGCCTTGGATGAGGCGCGCGGGCTTGGACTGTCCTCGCCCATTTCTTCGCTCGTCGATCAATTCTATGCTGAGGTTCAAGCCGATGGCGGCGGCCGCAAAGACACGAGCGCGCTGATATCGCGCCTACCCAAGGGTCCAGCAAAAGGAGGCGCATCATGATCCGCCACTTCGCAAAAGGCTTGATTGCAGCGGCTGCGATTATGGCTGCACCTGTTTCTGCCGATACGCTCGTCGACAATGTCGAGGGCATTACGATTGGCAAAACCGGTGAATTGGAACGTTTCACCGCTTTGGTCATCGCAGATGATGGCACCATTCGCGCTGTCATCAAGAGCGGAGACACGCTGCCAGAGGGTATTGATTACCGCGAAGACGGCGGCGGCAAAATCATGCTGCCCGGCATGATTGATGCCCACGCCCATATAATGGGGATCGGGATTGGCGCGTTGACGCTGGATTTGTCTGAGACCAATTCTTTGGAAGAGGCATTGGGTGCGATCAAAGCCTTTTCCGATGCCAACCCGTCGCGCCCATGGATTTTGGGCCGTGGCTGGAACCAAGAGAAATGGGGACTTGGCCGCTTTCCCACCGCCGCAGAATTGGACGCAGTGACCGGCGAGCGCCCGACGTACTTAGCGCGCGTCGATGGCCATGCAGGCTGGGCCAATAGCGCCGCGATGCGGGCAGCGAATGTTTCGGCAAAAAGCACTTCGCCCACCGGCGGCCGCATTATTCGCTCGACCGGAACCCGCGCGCCATCGGGCGTGTTTGTTGATGCTGCTGAAGTGCTGATCACCTCCGCTATCCCCGCCCCTCGCGCCGCTGAAAATGATCTCGCCTTGCAAAAGGCGCAGCAAGTCCTGCATTCCTACGGCGTCACAGCGGCGGCTGACATGGGCACATCGCAGCAGGATTGGAATACGTTTCGGCGCGCGGGTGATAACGGCACGCTAACCCTGCGAATCATGTCCTATGCCACGGACGTCGACACGATGGCATTGGTTGCTGGGCCCGCTCCAACACGCTGGCTCTATAATGACCGTCTGCGCATGAACGGGGTAAAGCTTTACCTAGACGGCGCATTGGGATCGCGCGGCGCAGTGCTTAAATCGCCTTATGCCGATGAAGCGAATAATAAGGGCCTCCCGCTTTTGACTTCGGCCCAATTGCGCAATTTGATGAGCCGCGCCGCGTTGAGCAATTTCCAATTGGCAGTGCATGCGATTGGCGACGGGGCAAATGCCGATATCTTGTCAGCAGTGGCAGAGCTCAGCACCTCATATGAAGGCGATCGGCGTTGGCGCGTTGAACATGCACAAATCGTTGATCCAGCGGATATTGCGGCCTTTGGGAAACATGGCATCATCGCCTCTATGCAACCTACCCATCAAACCTCTGACCGCTTGATGGCAGAAGCCCGCCTTGGCGAAGAACGGCTCGGCGGTGCCTATGCTTGGCGGTCAATTGCTGAGGCAGGCGCTAAATTGGCCTTTGGTTCTGATGCACCGGTTGAGCGGCCCGATCCCTGGGCAGGTATAGCAGCGGCGATCAGCCGTACTGATGCCAATGGTGAACCATTTGGCGGTTGGCGCGCCTCTGAAACCGTATCACGCATCCAAGCGCTGAAGGCTTTTACTGCTGATGCGGCCTTTGCAGGATTCGCCGATGGCCGGTTTGGGCGGCTGGTTGAGGGCGAACGCGCCGATTTCATCTTGATCGACAACGACCCATTTCTTGCCTCACCGCAAAAAATTCGCACAACGAAAGTCAGCCAAACATGGATTGGCGGGGTGAAAGTTTACGAATCGCAGGCGCAATAGCGGTTCAATTGCGTTGCACTGCAGCAACAAAATATGGGATCGCATGAATTTCGTCGCAATTTACCCCCTGTTAAGCTTGTAAACGCTAAGGAACTACAGACAAACGCTGGGCCCTTGGGTAATTCCTCCAAAGAGCGGCACTTTGCCAATCAATCGATACGCTTTGCCACCTCGAAAAAGGGGCTTTGCTTAGAAGGTTAAAACAACGTGAGAGCCGAAAAGGCAGTGCTAGAGTTTTTATAGAGCTGTTTTGGAAGTTTGATCGAAAAACGTCGCGTACTTACTATATTGAACCGTTATTATCGCTTAATTGAAATTGTCTTGGTTTGATTTGTATCAAATTGCGACAAAAATAGGGTTGAAAGGTCGGCATAGCTGGACTATTGCGACCAAGAAGTTGAATTTTGAAGCTCCTAAGGAGAGTATTTATGAAGATCCGTAACCTCGTTGTAGCAACTGCTGCAATTTCACTGGCTGCTGCACCTGCCGTAGCTGAAGCAACTGCTGACCGCGCAACCGCACCGGTTGAAGGCCAGAGCGAACTTGAAGGTGGCTCAGGCCTCATCATTGCTCTTCTGGCTGCTGCTGCAATCATTGCTGGCATCGTGATCGCTGCTGACGGCGGCGACGACGAACCACTTAGCGCCTGATTTAAATACCAGGTTAAACGTTTTGGGGGCTTCCTTTCGGGAGCCCCTTTTTCGTGGGTGAGTGCATTTTCCTAAAGCAGTTTAATGGCGCAATGTGCGCCGGCTTCAAATTTAAACTTGGGGTTGAAGCGATGCCTACGGGCGCAACAAGCTTTGCCCAGCTAGAATGCGAGCTAATCGGAAACAGCCTCTTCATCCGATTCAGCTTCCTCGCTCGATTCGTCATCTTTCGCCAATGGCTGTTGAAACCGCATCACAATCAATGCCCCTTCAAACAATAACAGCAGCGGAACAGCCAAAATCAGCTGCGAGCCAGGATCAGGCGGCGTGACAATCGCGGCCAATGCTACAACACCAACAATCACATAGCGCCGCGCACCAGCCAATTGCTCACGCGTCACAATGCCTGCTCGGTTGAGCAGCAACAGCAATACCGGCAGCAGAAAACTAATCCCAAACGCGAGGATGAACTGCATTACCAGCCCCAAGTAAGAGCCCGCCGACGGTAGAGCCTCAATGCTTAGGCCGCCCGCCTCCCCTTCAAATCCGAGGAACCATTTAAACGCGGTCGGCATAACCACGAAATATGCGAGCGCAGCCCCGCTTGTAAAAAGCACCGGCGTTGCAATGATAAAGGGCAGGAATGCCTTCTTTTCCTTGGCATAAAGCCCCGGGGCGACAAACGCCCAAAGCTGGTTGGCGATCAAAGGAAAAGATACAAAGAAACCAGCAAATAATGCCACTTTCAGCTCGACAAAGAACACTTCGTAAAGCTGAGTGAAGATCAGCTGCCCTTCTCCTTCAGGAAAAGCATTTTTCAGCGGCTGGACCAGAAATCCAAGAATTTCATCGGCGAAGAAGAAACAGACACAAAAGCCGATCAGCAGAAAGGCAATCGCACGCACTAGCCGCGTGCGCAGCTCAACCAAATGCTCAAGCAGCGGTGCCTGTGTCTCGTCGATATCGCGCAATTTGGAAACCATAATTTAGGCCTCACCCTTGGGCTCAGATGCATCATCCGCTTCTACATCTGAAGACTGATCATAGGCAGCAGGCGGCCCAATCATTTCTTCGCCCAACTCCGAATCCATATTGGGTGCAGGATCGTCAGCATCCAAGGTGCTTTCAGCGCTCGCGCCCAAAGCTGGCGCTTTGGCCATGATTGCCTCGTTCTGCTCTTTCCACTTCTTCTCCATGTCTTCCAGTTCCGCCTCGCGGATCATGGAATCGAAGCCGGTACGAAATTGGCTGGAAACTTGGCGAACCTTGCCAATCCAGCGCCCTGCCATACGCAGTGCCACGGGCATATCCTTGGGGCCGATCACGATGACCGCCACAATGACTATGACCAGAAGTTCTGCTGCGCCGAGATCAAACATGCCAGTTTACGCGCCGCGCCCCTCTGGTTCAGTCGGCTTTGCCGCTTGGCTGGGAAGAGGCCGCGTCTTTGGTGGAGGCCTTCGCATCTTTGGCTGAGCTTTCGATTTGAGCTGCAGGTTTGTCGGAATCGGAAGAAACGTTCGCCTCTTCCTCATTCATACCCTTTTTGAAGCTGGAGATACCCTTGCCGAAATCACCCATCATTTCAGAAATGCGCCCGCGCCCAAACAAGACGAGGACAACAACTGCGATAATGGCGATCTGCCAGACACTAAGACCCATAAGAAGTGCTTTCGATTGGTTTGCTTGAGGGCAATATAGAGGTTTGCACAGCTTAGCGCCAGTCAGACATTAGTGTCAGTGGCGTTTTCTTGATCGTTAGGCAGAGAGTCGCCAACTTCCGCCTCTTCTGATGCATCCACATCTGGGTCTTCATCATCGCCCATCAACGCTTGGAATACATCATCCACCGGATCGAGCAGGCCTGCTGCGCGCAACTCATCCATTCCCGGCAAATCCTTGCGGGAGGAAAGCCCGAAATGGTCAAGAAAGTCAGGCGTTGTCGCATAAATTATTGGGCGTCCGGGCACTTCGCGCCGACCTGCCAACTTAATCCAGCCCGCCTCCAGCAAAACATCCAACGTGCCTTTGGCTGTTTGCACGCCGCGGATGGCCTCAATCTCTGCGCGGCTAACAGGCTCATGATAGGCAACAATCGCCAAAACCTCGGTCGCAGCACGCGATAGCCGGCGCACCTGTTCGCGTTCTCGCCGCAAAATATGCGCCAAATCGGGTGCAGTTTCAAAATGCCAGCGTTTGCCGCGCTCAACCAATTGCACCCCGCGCGGGGCGTAATGCTCGGCAAGCGCCTCCAACGCATCTCGCACTGCGGGCTTTTCCATATCACCCAAATGTCTGGCGAGTGCATCAATGCTGAGCGGTTCTTCTGAGGCAAACAAAGTCGCCTCCACCGCGCGCATCACATCGTCCGGCTGGCCGCTCATTGCCGCAGCCGCCTAATCCGCAGATCGCCATAGCAATCATCTTGAGCCAGCTCAGCCTGCCCGTTTTTCGCCAATTCCAGCATCGCCACAAAGCTGGATGCGAGCGCCGATTTGCGCAATGCCGGTTTAGCATGTGGAGGCAGAAAATCACGGATTTCCATCCATTCCAGCGTCACGCCCAGCATCGCCGAAACCCGCTCCAGCGCGCTGTCCAATGTCATCACGGGCCGGTCAGACACGTGATAAATCTTGGGCGCAGTGCGCGCTTTCACCTGCCCATATCCTTGGATCAGAGCATAGCTGTCACAGGTCCATTGAACCTTACGATCCGTGCGCAGCCCCTCTGGCGCGCCGCGTGTGAATATGTCGCGTCCGATTCGGTCGCGCCCCATCAGCCGCGCCGCCGCCTCGCGCAATGCTCCCAGCCTTGCGAGCCGCAATTGCAAGCGCAGCGCCAATTCCTCTGCGCTGGGATCTTCTTGCTCATCCTTAGGCAGAAGCATCGCAGATTTGAGGTAGGCAAGCCACGCCGCCATCACCAAATAATCGGCCGCCAGCTCCAGCTTTAACGCTTCTGCCTCGTCGATATAGGTGAGATATTGATCCACAAGAGCCAGGATAGAGATTTGCCGCAGATCGACCTTTTGCCGCCGCGCCAGATCGAGCAGCAGATCGAGCGGACCTTCCCAGCCTTCCACTTCAATATAAAGCTTTGAAGTATCCTCTGGCAGATCAGAGGCTATACCTATCCAATCATCATCTTTTCCGGTGAGATCAGTTCCGCGGCCCCCTTCGATCAAGAGTTCTTCTTGCGTCATGCCGATGCTGTATCCAGCGCAAGCAGCGCATCGCGTTTGGCCAGCAAAGCGGGCCGCTCGTTTGGAGTAATCATGCCAGTGGGCGCGGCCAAGGCATCCGCCAAGCGCTCCGCCCCGCGCTGTGTCAGCGGCGGAACAGCCTCAACCGTGGCTTCCATATCGGGGATCTTCGCCCAGCAATTGAGCACCACATCGCAGCCCGCTGCAATCGCTTTTGCAGAGCGATCAGCGATCGTACCGTCTAGCGCCTGCATATCGATATCATCGGTGAGCAGCAGCCCGTCGAAGCCGATTTGGCCGCGAATAATGTCTGCAATTACTTTGTGCGAAAGCGTGGCAGGATTGTCCGCATCCCAAGCGGTAAACTCGATATGCGCGCTCATCCCGATCTTTGCTCTGGGCGCAAGAGTGCGGAACGGAGCGATATCAACCACCAATTCCTCTGCGCTGGCCTCCACAATCGGCAATTCCTTGTGACTGTCTGCCATCGCGCGGCCATGACCTGGCATATGTTTAAGGCAGCCGGTGACGCCCGCCTCTGCCAGCCCTTCGATCACGGCGCGACCCAAAGCCGCCACTTGCACTGGATCACTGCCAAGCGAGCGGTCGCCGATCACATTGTCTGTTTCTGCGCGGCGTACATCGAGCGGGGCTTGGAAATCCACATTAATGCCCATGGCAGCCAATTCTGCGCCCATCGCACGCGAATTAACGCGGGCCGCCTCAATCGCTGAGGCAGGGGCGATTTGATAGAGCCGATCGAATGCCTCGCCGGCTGGATAATCTGTCCATTCGGGCGCCCGCAGACGTGCAACACGCCCACCTTCTTGATCGATTGAAATGAATGTACGATCGCGCCCGTGAATTCCGCGCAATTCATCGGTCAACGCGCGCAATTGATCGGGACTGGCGCAATTGCGGCCAAACAGAATATAGCCGACCGGATCGCTTGCCTTAAAGAAAGCGCGCTCATCGTCGGATAGGGTTTCCCCTGCAATGCCAAATATAGCCGGTGTCATGCGAGAAAAGCTCGCAGGATAGGCGGCTTTGAGCAAGTTCTAACACGGTGGGTAATGGGGAAAACGACCCATTTTCGAGCCATTTCCCCCCATTTCACCCAGATCGCGGGTTTTTCAACGCGCTTAGCGCTTCACCTGACATGGAAGCCCATCAGCCTTCAGCTTGCCGCATAGCGCGTTCGCAGCGCTCGCATTGGCCGTAACCGCTTGCAAACGATAGACCGTGCCAATGTCGGCCGTCCCTTTGACAATGCGATATTTCACACCGTTGAGTGCTGCGCTTTGACCGCGAAGCTCTTTCCAGCCAGCCTCGGCGCGTGCTTTGGAACCATAGGCGCCAACCTGCACGCCAACGCCGCCGCTCGTGGAAGCGGCTTGAGCACCAGCTGCCGCATTGCCTTCGCCATTGGTTTCGCTGGCGGAGTTTGCACCGCTGCTGGCGCCGCCATTCGTGAAGGAAGCGCCCGCATTGGCCGCTGCAGAATCTTCGATTTTCGATGGCGTACCAGTGGCAGCGCCAGATCCATCGGCAATGGTTCCCTCGCGGGTTTGCCCTTCGCCTGTGGCCGGTGCCACATCGCCTGTTCCGGCAAATTCGGTGCCGCCAGCATCGTCTGGACGTTCTTTATAATCGCCAGCAGGTGCTTCGATTGTGCTGCCATCGGCAACAGCATCAG
This sequence comes from Altererythrobacter sp., assembly GCA_023299945.1. Lineage (GTDB taxonomy): Bacteria > Pseudomonadota > Alphaproteobacteria > Sphingomonadales > Sphingomonadaceae > Erythrobacter. The sequence goes on from JALZVZ010000246.1 coordinate 8,864, forward strand.
AGCCATTGTTGCGATTGGTCAGCCACCATAGCCCG
>JALZVZ010000247.1 GCA_023299945.1 Altererythrobacter sp.
CTACGGTGCAGCAACCCACTAAGCGTGTGGTGTTGGTTGCAAAACCAAGTCCGGCTGCTGCTCCTGTTGCTGCTCCTGTTGCTGCTCCTGTTGCCGCTCCAGTTGTATCGGCGCAAAAAACTGTTGAACGCATTGCGAATATGGCTGCTAAACCTGTTCGCCATCAGGCTGAACAAAACGATAGTTTGGGGCAAGAACTTCGCAGCGAAGTCAGAGACGACGAGAACCCAGTTGCGTCGAAAGAAGACGATCATGAAATTCGTTTCCGCGCTGATACGCTTGTTGTAACGCCCGTCTTGAACGTCGGTCTGGTCGAGGCCACGCGCACAGCGTCCGCAGGCCAACCGGTTAGTTTCATGACCTATAACAACTACCCTGCCTTCATCGAACGCAGCGAAGTGCGCATTTTCCGCGCGTCGCAATCACCAGATAGTGAGCCATTGGCAATCTTGGAGGTTGATAATCTTGGCGCAGCGCGCTGGGAAATTCCTCAACGCGGTCCATCGGCCCTCGCCTATGTGCTTCGGGTCTACAGCCCCAACGGCAAATTCGACGAAACAGCATCGCAAGAACTAACCATCGTTGAAAAGCGCCTGTCTAATATTGATGATAACGACAAAGTGGATCGCCCAAACTTCGGGACTGTTGATGAGGCGGCCCGCCGCAACATCGAACTGGGCGGATTGATGGCAACTGTCACCGGCTATGCAAACCCCAGCACTGATATTGTTTATGTCGCTGGCCAAGCAGTGCCCGTTGACCGGGATGGACGCTTCGCAGCGCAGCAGATTGTTGCCCGACGTGGCGCTTCATCGAAACTGGATGTCGTCGTTCAACGCAACGGCCAGACAATTCACGAAGCTGATCAAAGCTTTGCAGCACCGAAAGACGACTGGTTTGTTATCGGTCAAGGCGAAGTCACGCTTGGCAGAAGCTTCAGCTCTGGCCCTGCTGCTGATGTCAGCGGAGATTCTCTGGCCGAAGGCAGCTACGCAATCGGACGCGCCGCATTCTATGCCAAAGGCGTGATCGGCGATAATGATTATGATGACAGCAATGATATTCGTATCACCGCCTCGCTCGATACTGGCGAAACTTTGGTCAAAGACCTGTTCAGCAACCTTGATCGAAAAGATCCGAGCCAATTGCTGCGCCGCCTCAACCGCGATCAGTATTATCCCACTTACGGCGATAATTCGACATTGGTGGAAGACGCTCCGACACAGGGCCGTTTCTACCTTCGCGTCTCTAAAGACCAGAGCCAGCTTGTTGTCGGCAATTTCGTAACCAGTGTTGTTGGTGCCGAGCTCGCCCAACTTGATCGCGGCCTGTTTGGCGCGCTGATCGATTATAACAGCGATGCAATCACCAGCTTTGGCGAACGCAAGTCGCAAATCACCGCCTTTGCTTCTGATCCTGGCACTTTGCCAGCGCGTGAAGAGTTTCGCGGCACTGGCGGCTCGCTTTACTTCCTAGAGCGGCAGGATGTTTCCATCGGTTCTGAACGCGTTCGCATCGAAGTGCGCGACCGCAACACTGGCCTCGTTCTGGAAAGCCGCGATTTGTTCGCGCAGCAGGATTATGATTTCGATCCCTATCAGGGCCGGATCACTCTGCTGACGCCGCTTGCATCGACAGTTGCCAATAATAGCACCGTTCGCGAGGGCAGCTCAGCAGGCAATGTGCCCGTGCTGGTAATTCGCTATGAATACACGCCGCTTGTGGGCGACCTTGAAGGCTACACCGTCGGCGGACGTGCAACCAGCTGGCTCGGCGAAAAGGTGCGCTTTGGTGTTACCGCACAGCGCGACACAGTTGAAGAAGCAGCGCAAACGCTGCTCGGCACTGATGTCATGATCCGTTTGACCGCAGGCACCTATCTTAAGGGCGAGGTAGCCCGGACCGATGGCCCTGGCTTTGATCAATCGAATTCTGTTGATGGCGGCCTGTCATTCACCAATATTGCCAACCCTGGCACAACTGCCAAAGCCAAAGCATACCGCGCAGAGGGCGCAGTGAACTTTGCTGAACTGGCCGGAAAAAGCGGCGATCTGGGCAAATTGCACGGCTATTACGAGAATTACGAGGCTGGCTTTGCCTCCTCAGGTAATCTCACACCATCGGATACCGTCCGCTTTGGCGCGGCCGCTTCTATTCCGGTGGGCCAATCTGTTTTGGTCTCTGCCAAATATGATGAGCTTTCCTCCGATAACACTGGCGACAGCAAAACCGGCTCTGTTGATCTGGCTGGCAGCTTTATGGCTGGCACTGGCAAAGTCACCACAACTGTTGGCCTCCGCTATGAAGATCGCACGCCGGGCACATTGTTCAATTCCATTCAAGACGGCAGCCGCACAGACGCTGCATTGGAAGTGAAATATGCCCCTTCAAAGGATGTGACCGTTCACGCCTTTGGACAGGCGACACTTGACCGTGATGCATTGCGCCAGCGCAACAACCGTTTTGGCGCCGGCGTGAACGCACAGCTGACAGAGAAAATGTCGATTGCCAGTGAAGTGTCGGATGGCGACGGAGGCCTTGGCGCTGACGTCACCTTGAACCGCCGCCTTGGTGAAGGTTCA
>JALZVZ010000248.1 GCA_023299945.1 Altererythrobacter sp.
GAGCCATCGCCATTGGAGGCCAATGTTCGGCCAAAGTCTGACGCGGTGAAGGCTGTGACAGAATCCGCAATGCCCATTTCTGCCGTGGCGCGGTAGAAGCTGTCCATCGCAAAATCGAGCTGGCCCAGCAAACCTTCGTGCGATCCGATCAACCCATCATGGTGATCAAACCCGCCCATCGACACCATAAACACTTGGCGCGTGACCCCCAAACGCTGGCGCGCCGCGATCAGCCGGGCGACAACGGAAAGCTGGGAGGCCAGACTATTGCCCTCGCCAAAGTCGGTTGAAAGGCTGGAATTTTGCAGAGCATCATTGACGAAGCCGCCATATTCAAGGCTGCGCGCATTGACCACGGAATAATCCGCCTCCAGCACGTGGCCATGGCTGGTCGTCAGCAAGCTTTCGAGCGCCTGTGATGCAGCGGTGCTACGGTACAAACGCGTGTCGGTCACGCCCTGGATCAAAGTCGCTCCGCCTGATGACACTTGATAAGGCACAGCGGTCTCGCCGGTTAGAAACACCGCATTGCCAGTGGCATTGATTGCAGTGAACATAGAGTTGGTGTTGCTCGATAAGGCCAGATCACCCATTCGTCCGCCCCATCCCGTCATGGAGCCTTCGGGCTGCGAACTTTGCCATGTGGATTGCTGATCATTGTGTGAAAACAGTTTGGCAGGGCGCGGGAATTGCGAGTTATTGCCGCTTTCATATTGCGCCTTAGTGAGCGGCACGACCAGCGGGCCCACATTCAGCATTGGGGCCATTTGCCCAGCGTCAAAGCGGGCTTTTAAGCGGGGCATAGTGGGCGCGATGGCATAGCGGATGTCATCGGTGAGTGTTTGCTCATCTGGTTGACGAAGAACCGAATTCGCAAGGCTGGCGCGCGGCAATGCAATCCCGCCGCCGCCCTCTCCATCGCCGCCGCGAATGCCACTGTAGCGCGCGTAATTTGCCGCATCGAACGGAATGAGCGTGTTGCCGTAATCATTCCCGCCATAGAGGAATATGCACACCAGAGCTTTGTACCCGCCTGCCGAAGAAAAGGCCGCTGCCTCCCCCATTCCTGCTAGGCCCAGAGCATAGGATGATGCTGCGCCTGCAACCGCCAATTGGCTGGATCGACGCATGAAGGCGCGGCGCGAAACTTCATTGCTTTTACCGATAAACATCTGTGCCAGCCTCTTATCGTTGGATCATATATTCGTTGGATGCCATCACCAGCAAAGTGCCAATGTGGATGCGGCGCAGCTTGGTTTCGTCATCGCTGGTCGCGGTCACATCAATGTCGTTCATCGCGCCTAGAATTAGCTCGCGTGTGCCGCTTGTTAATTGTCCAGCGGTCAGCAGCAGATCGAGCCGGTCCAGCAATGTCTCTGAATTCTCAACGACATCAAGTTCGCCGGCATAGCTTGCGGTATAGTCGCGCAACCAAAAGCCGCGCATATCAATCGAACGTTCCATGAAATTGATATAGCCTGCAACCGAGGTTTCATTGACGATTTGAAATTCCGGCGCGAGCAAATTCATCTCAGATGTTTGCGTGCCCGGCGGGCTGTATCCGGGCCTAAAGAAGTTAAACACCGATGGTGATCTTAAGGGGGATTGGCCCAAACGGCTGGCGGCATCCGAAAGATTGCCTACGCTAGATTCGCCAGAGGTTGAGCGTACACCCGCGGTGCGGGCCCATTGCGTAAATCGCAGCATCGGCTCGCGCAATTTACCGAAACTGCCATCGGTAAGCCCGCCCGGCGCAAGCGCTTCATCATCCAGCAGAACGGCTTTAAAGACGGCGCGCAGGTCACCGCGCGTCCCGCTGCCATTGTTGTTAAAGGCATTTGCGACGCGGCTGACATAGGCAGGGCTGGGGTTGGATGTGACAAGGCGTTGGATCATTTGTTTGCCAAAAAATGGGCCGACATTGGGATGATTGAACAGAGTATCCAGTGCGATCCGCAGACTTTCTTCCGCGCCCGTCCCTGCTGGAATGGTCGTGCCTAGGAACGTCTTTTCAGAGTCTGAATGAAAGCCTTCGCTGCGCGGAAAACGCCAACGCGCAGGGTCCGCTGTCATCGGGTTGCGCGCATAGGCCGCATCAGGGATCTGAGAATTGGGATTGTTGGGCGAGGGCGTGAAATTGATGCCGGTTGCATCATAATCATAGCCGGTGAAAACCTTGGCAATTCCGGTCACATCGTCATTGGTGTAGGTTTCTATCGGCTCTGCGCCATTGGTGCGAATGGTGCCATCATTGTTCAGCTCAAACAGGCCGATTGAAAACAATTGCATCACTTCGCGGCCAAAATTCTCATCCGGTACACGGCCGGAATCCTGGTCTGCCTTGCGGTTGCCCCGCGTGTTGAGGAATACGCCCATCGCAGGGTTCAGAGTAATCGCCTCCAGCAAGTCGCGGAAATTACCAAAGGCATTGTCATTGAGAATATCCCAATAAGCCCCCATCGCCGATCCGGGCCAAGTGATACTGACCGAATTGGCCGAGACAACGAAAAACTCTGATAGGGCCAATGCCGCGCGCTTGCGCACGCTTGATCCGCCGTTGAGCAATTGGTTCCAAACCATCAAGTCTGTAATGCTGCTGCGGAAGAAGTTTTGATCAGTGGTGACTTGATCGAGCCCTTCTTGGCGAATGAATTGCTCAGCGCTTTGCGAGTTATTCGCGCTCATCTGGGTGTTAAGCCATGGTTCGTAACCGCTGGTTTTGACAGCAGAGATTAGGTCAGGCGATGCAAATAAAGAGGCATGGAGCAAGAAGCGCGCGGCTTCTTCATCGGTTTGCGGTTTGACCACTGTGGGGGCAGGTGACCCGCCGCCGCCTGCTGTGCCGCCATCGCCGCTCGCCGCATTTCCTGACCCACCGCCGCCACATGCCGCTGTTGCGACCGCTAAAGCTGAGACAAGTCCAGCCTTAGCCAAGGCAATATTGGCAGGCGTGTTTGATTGAGGTTTGTTTGATGCGGCAGGGGCGGGTGTTTGTGTCTCATTCTCGCCCTTATCTTGGCGTGTGCAAATATCGCTAATGTCGGCCGCATTGTTCGTCTTCAATGCGGGCTCTCCGTCAAAAATCTTGTGCATTGCCGCTCCCAAATATTGGCTGCGTTGATGTCATTCACCAAGCAATCATTCGCAGAAATAATCGGGCATCCTGGGTGAAACCCTAAGCACATCGGTTACCCCAAATTAATTATCTGCACCGTTCTTTTGCGGCGAAATCAAAGCCAAAAAAGCCAGACCGAATTCGGCTGCGATGAAGCGTGCAAATTTTCGGCTTTGACTTGGCGG
>JALZVZ010000249.1 GCA_023299945.1 Altererythrobacter sp.
GCCTGCCAGCTTGGAAAAGATCCAAATATTGAGCATGAGCGAGGTGATATAGGCCGCAGGCCCCGCCATCAAAATACGCGGTGTTTGTCCCAACACCGTTTCAAATGCAGCCAAATCGGTCGCTCTGAACTCCGTCATTTCGGGCGAAGGTGGTAGGCTGAGCACGAGGTAAATAATCACCGCTGACAGCGCGAGAGGGACAAACCCGAACCACACCAGCCGTTTGGCCATCGCAGCCCCGTAAAGCTGGGTGATGGTGCTGGAGATGACAACCAGCAACAGGAATGGGAAAATGCCGGCCTCTACCGAAAGGTTGCTGGGCCACAATTGCACCTGCTTAAAGGCGACGACACCGGCCAACACGGTCATCCCGCCATAAATCAGCAGATAGGCGAACAAGCCGCGCGGCATGGATGCGGCTGCTTGGGCTTGCGGTGTTTCGAGGGTTTTGGTGTCTGTGCTCATGCGCTGAAGCCTATGGCGGACGCGCACAAAAGAAAAGCGTGTATGATAGTTTGGGCGATGATTGGGCGCAAAAGCCTGTGGGCATTTGACTGCCATGCGTTAAAAGGCGAGATGTTGGCGTGCAGCGCAATAGGGGTGATTCCTATGGGCCGCACATGACAGGATTAGGGGACCCATGCCGCCACTTTTAATCAACATCGCCGGTATCGCGGTGATCCTTTTCATCGCGTTTCTGCTGTCCAACGGCAAAAAGCGGATCAATCTTCGCGTCGTGGGCGCGGCCTTTGCATTGCAGACAGTGATGGCATTTCTTGTGCTGGCGACCAGCGGTGGCAAGGTTGTTATCAAGGGCATGTCAGACGGCGTATCGGCGTTATTGTCCTATGCTGATGCAGGCACGGCGTTCCTTTTTGGCGCGGACAATCCGCTGGCCAATACGTTTGCATTGGGCGCGCTGCCGGTGATCGTGTTCTTCGCGGCGCTTGTTTCGATCCTTTATCACCTTGGGATTATGCAGCGCGTAGTGCGCTGGGTTGGCGGCGCGATTGGCTGGCTTACCGGTATTTCCAAGGTGGAGTCGCTGGCAGCGGCGGCCAATATCTTTGTCGGCCAGTCGGAAAGCCCACTTGTGGTGCGTCCCTATTTAGCCGCACTAAAGCCTAGCCAGCTTTTTACACTGATGACGGTCGGCATGGCTGGTGTCGCAGGCACAATCCTTGCGGCCTATGCTGGTCTGCTTGGGGATGAATATCTGCCATTTCTGCTTGCGGCGGCATTTATGTCTGCACCCGGCGGTATCTTGATGGCTAAGATCATTTATCCTGATGATGGGCCGGAGGAAGGCGCTCTGCTCGAGGGCGATGTCGAACTCGCAAAATCGCGGATCAGCGCGGAAGGGCCGGGCGCTTTGGTGGAAGGCGGCAAAGCACCAGAGGTGGAAATCGCAGAGACTTTTGAAGAAGGCCACAAGCCTGCCAACGTGCTCGAAGCGGCCGCCCAAGGCGCGCAAACCGGCGTGAAATTGGCCGTTGCGGTTGGTGCGATGGTTATGGTGTTTGTCGCTTTGGTGGCCTTGGCAAACGGTTTGCTCGGCGGTGTGGGCGGATGGTTCAACTATCCCGATCTCTCCTTCCAGCAAATGCTCGGCTATTTGTTTGCACCTGTTATGTATCTGATCGGCATCCCGTGGAGTGAAGCGGGCGTTGCAGGCGGATTGTTCGGAACAAAGATTGTGCTGAATGAATTTGTCGCATTCATTGATTTGGGCGCTGTTGAAGGCCTGTCGGAACGCAGCCGAGCGATCATCACCTTTGCATTGTGCGGCTTTGCCAATTTCAGCTCCATCGCCATCCAAATGGCGGTGACGGGCGGTTTGGCCCCGAACCAGCGGCCTGTGATTGCCAAGCTGGGCGTGCGGGCATTGGCGGCGGGCAGCCTTGCCAACCTTATGAGCGCGGCGCTGGCCGGGCTGTTCCTTCCTTACTAACGAGCGCATCCAATGACTGAAATCGCCTCTGTCTCGATCGACCAACCGCTCGAAAATATCGCCGATGCTTTGGGCACGAGTTTTCAAGAATATGGCTTTGCGGTCATCCGCGATCACGGCATCCCGCAAGGTTTGATCGACCGCGCGGAGGCTGCGTCAAAAGCGTTCTTCGCCCTGCCAGAAGACAGAAAGCTTGCCTATAAGATCGCGGGCAGTGGCGGTGCGCGCGGATATACGAGTTTTGGCACGGAAAAGGCAAAGGACGCCGACGTGCATGACTTGAAAGAATTCTGGCATGTCGGGCGCGAATTGCCTGCTGGGCATGCGCTGGCCGAATATATGGCGCCCAATGTGTGGCCAGCTGAAATAGCCGAGTTTGAAGAGGTTTTCAGCGCGCTATACGCTGCGTTTGATAAGGCTGGGCTGAAAGTGCTGGAGGCGATTGCGTTGCATCTCGGCCTTGACCAACAATTCTTCGCCAGCACTGTCGACAATGGCAATTCGGTTATGCGCCTGCTGCATTACCCACCCTTGGGCGATGATGCTCCAGAAGGAGCGATCCGCGCCGCAGCCCATGGCGACATCAATACGATCACGCTTTTGCTTGGCGCTGAAGAGGCCGGTTTGGAGCTGCTAAAGGCCGATGGCAAGTGGCTACCGATACCCGCAGAAGAAGGCGCATTGGTGGTGAATATTGGTGATATGCTTGACCGGTTGACGAACAGCCGCCTCAAATCGACCACACACCGCGTTGTGAATCCCGCAGGAGATGCGGCAAAACGCTCGCGCTATTCCATGCCGTTTTTTCTGCATTTCCGGCCAGACTATGTGATCGAGACGTTGGAATCATGCATTGAGACGGATGGCGAATCGGGCCGCGACTCGGAAGCACTCGAGCCGATTTCCAGCCATGAATTCCTGCTTCAACGACTTCGCGAGATCAATTTGGCTTAGCGAAAACGCGCTCCTGTCAATCGAATCGGGAAAACTTCAAAATCCCAACAATTGTTGCACTGCGGCAACAACACGCAGTTTGGCCCCGCTGTTTATGCGTATTTCTGCGGGTTTAGGCCTGTGGAAAGCGGCACACACCTGCGTTTGACTGCGAATTTCCGCGAGAAGTGACTTCGCTTTGTAACAATTGCACCTTCTTAGCTGCGTGCATCGCGCCTAACGGGGCGCATGAGAACTGCGTGCATACGCAACAGCACGCGGTCGAGCTCGAATTAAAACCAGGGGTGTTCGTCATGAAAATCAAATATCTTCTTGCAGCAAGCGTCGTTAGCCTTTCAGCAGCGGCAACTTTCGCCACACCTGCCTCAGCGCAGAACATTACATCGGGTGTGGAAGGCACTGTTACTGACGCGGCCGGCGCTCCGGTTGCAGGCGCAAGCGTGACAGTTACTGACACGCGCACCAACACAGCGCGCACGCTGAGCACAGATGGCGACGGCCAGTTCCGCACATCTTCGCTCGCACCGGGCGGCCCCTACACTGTGACTGCAACCGCCACTGGCTTTGAAGGCCAGACGGTAGAAAACCAGTTCATCAACATCTCGGGCAACACCGACTTTACTTTTGAGCTTGCATCAACGGCAGCAGGCGGTTCGGATAATACCATCGTGGTGACCGGCAGCCGAGCGCGCGTGACGCAATTGGCCGTTGGCCCAGGCGTTGCTTTCGGCAGCGCAGAGCTGGAAGCCTTCCCTTCGATCACTCGCGATGTTCGCGATATCATTCGTCTCGATCCGCGTGTCAGCCTTGAGCGTAGCAATGAAGTTGACCGTATTTCCTGCCTCGGCGGTAATGACCGTTCGAACACATTCACCGTTGACGGCATCGTCCAAGCTGACGTGTTCGGTCTGAACGGCACACCATTTGCCGCGCGTAACTCTTTGCCTTTGCCGTTTGACGTGATTGAGCAAACCTCTGTTGAGTTTGCACCGTTTGACGTTGAATATTCTGACTTCACCGGCTGTCTTGTAAACGTTGTGACTAAAGCGGGTACCAATGAGTTTTCTGGCTCCGCGTTCGTAACCTATTTCGACGAAGGCCTTCAGGCTGATGAAGTCGGCGGTGTTCCGCAAAACGCCGGACGCGAAACGCGTTGGGGCGCGACCTTGTCTGGTCCGATCATTCCCGATCGCTTGTTCTTCTCGCTCGGCTATGAAGAAACCGACCTTGGCGACGGCAATAATGTCGGCCCAGTGGGCAGCGGCTTTGGCACTGAACTGGATTATGTTGATCAGGCCCAGTTTGATCGTTTCGCACAGATTGCAAACGATGTTTATGGTCAAGATATTGGCGGCCTCCCCACCCAACTCGCGGAAAGCGCAGTGCGGTATTTTGGCCGTCTCGACGCCAACATCACGGACGACCAGCGTCTTGAGGCAACCTATCAGCGCCTTGAGGAAACCAATATCGAAAGTGATTTTGGCGGCGACGAGTTTGGCGGAGTGAATTCCTTCGAAGATGAAGGCACGATCTCCGACTATTATTCGCTGCGTCTGTATTCGCAGT
>JALZVZ010000250.1 GCA_023299945.1 Altererythrobacter sp.
AGGTGACCGCAAGGGCGCCCGCCCGCCGGCCGGTTAGGCCGCAGCCAAGCAGCGCGGACGCGCTGCGCCCGGCGCTTGAGGGTCAAAACAAAAACACAAAACACCCGCGCCACACACCGAGAGCCCACCGCATAGCGCCTTGCGTTTCTGGGTACGGGTAAGCGGGGATGCGCCAAGAGGCCTCGCACCACCTCACAATCGTCACTCTCGCGAAAGCGGGAGTCTCAGGCGGTATGTGCGGCCGCTGTTCTGCTTACGCCTGAGACCCCAGATCAAGTCTGGGGTGACGGGTTAGGTTGCGCCAAGGTTGGCCGGTGCTTGCAGAGAGTTTAGTATCAAGAGGCGCGCCGCTGTTTGTTTAGCCTCAGACGCCGGCGGGGCCATCCGGCCCCTTAGGCTTTCGCGCCATAAGGCGCGGCGCGCGGTCGCGCTTGCGGTCGGCTAGTCGCCGACCGAGCTCCGCCATCAAGGCACGAGGGAAGCGCCAAGCCATAGAGCCACACAGATAGGGAGCGCTAGTCGGTCACCGATAGGTGACCGCAAGGGCGCATGCCCGCCCGAGCTTATGCGAGGAAGCCAAGCAGCGCGGACGCGCTGCGCCCGGCGCTTGAGGGTCTTAACAAAAACACAAAACGCCCGAAACACCCGCCAAGATTCGCTCGATAAATAATAGTGTTTACGACCAACTTCTGAGTTTAAGAGCTCATTTCACCACGTGACATGATACGGTTCGCCGCATTGTGTCGATGCTGTATCGCCTCGCAGCCACACCTGGTTAAACATGAAACGAATGCCCCCATCCTCTTCAATTGGTTGACCGCTTTTATAGTCAGCCAGATCAAGCCACATCATATCTATTCTGTTGAAATCACTGTCGATGATCCAGACATCTTTAACCCAACGTTTTTCAGATGTTAGATCGTCGATTGGTCCATAACCTATATTTTCAGCAACACCATACCTGACCCAACGAGGAGCAACAGCTCGACAACATTTAGGAAATTGATCAAGATATTCTTGAGCAACATCAATACTCGTGACGTCGGCATTGGTAGCCTGAAGTCGGTGCTTGAAAGATCGAAAATGCGCAGGAACAAATGGCGGCTTTATCTTATCATCGCTCATTGCCTTGGCATAGTCACTTAAAGGCAAGCGATGACTTGCATACATGGCGGGTTGAGCGCCTTTCGGAAAGTACTGAAGTAAAATTTCATCTCTTTCGAAGTGATACTCTAAAGCAGCAAGAATGTGCCCTCTATCACTCACAATCTCGCCCGTTTCCACGCAGATATCAGCGCCCTCCGGCACTGCGACCTCAGAAATACAAGACGCCAACAAAACCGCCGCAATCCAAACAGGCCATTTCACCAAGCCCAAACCCCTCACCAATCCAATTCCCGCAGCACAGTGCGAATAGCCTCCGGTGCATAAGTAAACCCGATATGCGTGCAGCGCAGCGCAATCGCTCGGTCGCGCTCGGCCGCTGTGCCGCAGGCGCTGCGCGGGGCGATCATTCCGTCGCGCGGGCTCCATAGAGCCACCGTCTCCACCGGCGGCTTGGCGGCAATATCGGCCTTCACTGGCGGGTTATCGACGCTGTGTCCGGCAATGAAATGATAGGCGCGCCAGACATTATTGCTGCGCGGATCGCCTGAGAAGGGCGAGCCCATTGTGATGACTTTCGCGGTGCAATCGGGCCGGCGCTTGGCCAGCTCGCGCGCGAATAGACCGCCAAGGCTCCAGCCCAGCAGGACCAATGGCTCGCCCGCGCTTTCATGCAGCTGCACCAAGCGTTCCTCGACAATATCCAAGCGCTCTTCTGTGGCGCCCAGATTAAAGCCCGTGCCCCAGCGTTTGGGGATATGACCAGCGCGCGCGATCTGCTTTTCCAAATAGCGCAGGCGAGCGGGATGCGTGGCAAAGCCGGGCATCAGCATGACCATGCGCGGATGGGCGGCGCGGGTAACAGGAATGCGGCGGAAGGGGCGCATGAGCAGCTGGGGCAGAGCCTCTGCCTCGCCCAGAAAGCGGGTGACATGGGGGCGCGCAACTTCATCACGCCGGGGCCAAGGCTCCGACGCAAGCGCGACGCGGCGCGTGATTTCTTCGCGCGCTTCTTCAGCGGTGGGAAGATTGGGAGGGGTGATGCGGCCAGCCATTTGAGTGTTATTCACTTTGCCGCGTGAATAATCAATGACGCTGGCCGCACCCCGTATTTACGCGAGGTTTAGGTGATTGTTTAGGTGGGGCAATCGCCAATGCGTTTTTGTGTGGTGCGCATGACCATTTTGGCCTCACCCATTTGCGGGATGGTGCCTTCCATGGTGATCTGCATATCCATTGTGGTGGATGTGCCAGTGCCATCCAAAGTGATGTTCATTGTGTTTGCGCCATCGCCAGAGCAGGTCATTTTGGCATCCACATCCCCGCCATCAACATCAAAGCTGTCGACCGTGCAATTGCCGTCTTGGGATTGCTTGGCCATTTCTTCAAAGCCTTGGTCCGCTTGTTCTTGCGTGATGCAGAATTTGTTGTCCTGGCTTTTCATCGCGCCCTTCATCATATCGGCCATGCCTTCTGGTGCGCCGGGGATCTCGATGCTGACGAGTTCGGACGAGGCGCTATATTCGCCCGCCTGCGGCTTGATGTCGGCCTGAGCGACTTCAAGCTTCATTTCCTCTGCGGAAATTTCGCCATCGCCGTCTGCATCCGCTGAGCTATCGCCTGAACATGCTGCCACCAGAGCGCAAACGCTCGCCAAAACTACCATCCGCTTCATATCTCTGTCCCTCATTTGTTATTGGGAGGGGGTAACTGCGTGCGCATCTATGGGCAAGTGGACGAAGTCACATTGTCGCCTCTTCACAAGTCCAGCTTGGCCGCCCATATCAGTTTCCATGTCAGAATTAGTAATCAGACGCGGGCTGGCCGAGCCGGAGACGGGCGATGATTTCGTACCGCACAAACCTGCGCGCCCTGAAAAGAGCATGCCGGGCAAGCCGTTTACGCTAGTGTCGGAATATTCGCCCGCTGGCGACCAGCCGCGCGCGATTGGCGAGCTGGTTGCAGGTGCGGAGGCAGAGGAGCAGACACAGACTTTGCTCGGCGTAACTGGCTCCGGCAAAACCTTCACCATGGCGAAAATGATCGAGGAAATGCAGCGCCCTGCCCTGATCCTTGCGCCGAACAAAATCCTCGCCGCGCAATTGTATGGCGAGTTCAAAAGCTTCTTTCCCGATAATGCGGTGGAATATTTCGTATCCTATTACGACTATTACCAACCCGAAGCATACGTCCCGCGCTCCGACACTTATATCGAGAAAGAGTCGAGCGTGAACGAGGCGATTGACCGGATGCGCCATTCGGCCACTCGGTCGCTGCTGGAACGTGATGATGTAATCATCGTGGCGTCTGTGTCATGCCTTTACGGTATCGGCTCGGTTGAGACATATTCCGCGATGATCTTCGACATTAAGAAAGGCGCTGTGGTCGATCAGCGCGAGCTTATTCGCAAGCTGGTGGCGCTGCAATATAAGCGCAATGATACCGCCTTTGCGCGCGGGTGCTTCCGTGTGCGCGGCGACAATCTGGAGATATTCCCCAGCCATTATGAAGACATGGCATGGCGCATCAGCTTTTTCGGCGATGATATTGAAGAGATTGCGGAATTTGACCCCCTGACCGGCAAAACGGGCACCAGCCTTGAGGTCGTGCGCGTCTATGCCAACAGTCATTATGTCACCCCTGGCCCCACGATGAAGCAAGCGGCCGAAGCGATTAAATTTGAGCTGGCAGAACGGCTGAAAGAGCTGGAGGCGGAAGGCAAATTGCTGGAGCATCAACGCCTTGAACAGCGCACGCATTTTGATCTGGAGATGATAGCGGCAACAGGCTCATGCGCAGGAATTGAAAACTATTCCCGCTTTCTCACTGGCCGCTTGCCCGGTGAGCCGCCGCCAACATTGTTCGAATATCTGCCCGAAAATGCGCTGCTGTTTGTCGATGAAAGCCACCAGACCGTGCCGCAAATTGGCGCGATGTCAAAAGGCGATCACCGCCGCAAAATCACTCTGGCAGAGCACGGCTTTCGCTTGCCGTCCTGTATCGACAATCGCCCGCTTCGTTTCAACGAATGGGATGCGATGCGTCCGCAAACTGTGGCTGTGTCGGCCACGCCCGGCAGCTGGGAAATGGAGCAAACCGGCGGCGTATTTGCGGAACAAGTCATTCGCCCAACCGGCCTAATCGATCCGCCTGTCTCCATCAGGCCGGTCGAGGATCAGGTGCAAGATTGCATTGAGCAATGCCGGCAAACCGCAGAGAAAGGCTATCGCACGCTCGTCACCACGCTGACCAAGCGCATGGCCGAAGACCTCACCGAATTTATGCATGAGGCTGGCCTGCGCGTGCGCTATATGCATAGCGATGTGGAAACGCTGGAACGGATTGAGTTGATCCGCGATTTGCGCCTCGGCGTTTATGATGTGCTGGTCGGTATTAACTTGCTGCGCGAAGGGCTCGATATTCCCGAATGCGGTTTGGTTGCGATTTTGGATGCGGATAAGGAAGGCTTCCTGCGCAGTGAAACTTCGCTCGTTCAAACCATTGGCCGCGCGGCGCGCAATGTAGAGGGCCATGTGATCCTTTATGCCGACCGGATTACAGGCTCCATGGAACGCGCCATGGCAGAGACCGATCGGCGGCGCGAAAAGCAGAACGCTTACAATCTTGAACACGGGATCACGCCGCAAACGATTAAGCGCGATATTGCCGATATTGTCGCCCATACTGCGGCCCAAGACGGTGTCACCGTGGGCACGGGCGATGATGAGAAAAACAATCTCGTCGGCCACAATCTGCGCAGCCATATTGAAGATCTTGAGAAACGCATGCGGACCGCTGCGGCTGATCTTGAGTTTGAAGAAGCGGGCCGTTTGCGCGATGAAATCCGCCGTTTGGAAGAAGGCGAGCTGGGACTAGGCGCCTCGGCACCGGTGGGAAGCGCTCCGGCCTTGGCACATGCGGCTCGTCCCAAGGTCGGCCGCAGCGATGCGGGCCGCCCCGGCACACGCAAAACCAAATATGGGAATAAGCGCACCAAATTTATGGGCGGCAAAGCGTGATGCGCGCGATTGCTATCGTTCTACCCCTGCTCGCCATCGCTGCTTGCAAGCCCCCTCCCAGCGATGAGGCAAGCACTGGCCGCGTCTTTAGCGACAAGCCCGATGC
>JALZVZ010000251.1 GCA_023299945.1 Altererythrobacter sp.
GATATGTCCTTGTCGCATTCCTCGCCGTGATAGCTGCCGGGCATGCAATGGATGTCGACCGCGTCTTGATAATACGGAATTGCGACTTCAGGATCGAGCGCAAGCATATTGCTGCCGCGATTGATTTCCTCGACCTTACCAATCAAATCGTCGATCTGGCGCAGCACCAACGCGCGGCCATTTTGCTGGCGCATTTCCATCGAGTTGCGTTTCAACGCTGACCACGGCCGATGCCATGGGTCGAGGTTCATTGCTTCACGAATTTCATAGCGGTGATTAGGAGCACGCCCATGTTCTTTCTGAAAATTAGGCAGAACTCGTTTCTCATAAGCAATCTTATTACCAGGCCCCAAAACCGTCGCCATATAGCGATTGAAATTGGCCAGAAAATTGAACCGTGCAGCTTCATCATGACGTGGTTTCGGGAAGACCGCATGCTGTGTGACTGCGGTATAGGGAGGGGCAATATCTTCACGTTTCATGCTGTTGATCCAATCTGCTGCTTGCTCCAATCGGGGTATTTTCCAAGCAGCAAAAGTATCGCGCCGCCTGCAATAAACAGTCCGGCGGCGAAGATGAGCATTTGATCATAGCTACCGCTGGTATCGCGCACATATCCATATAGGACTGGCGAGATCGAAGAGAATATTCCGAAGGGTGCATAAAGGAAGCCATATATGCGGCCATAGGACAGCATGCCAAAATAACGCGAGGCAAGATAGGCTATCATGTCGCTTTCTGCGCCCGCAGCAAAGCCCAGAAAAAAGCCAGCGGTAAAGATCAGCATCTCTGGGGTGGAGTTACCCAATAACAGCCAGCATGCGCCCACGGGCAGCATCAAAACGGGCGCGGCAATTGCCGGGGCCCAGAACTTGTCGAACAGAAACCCGACAATAATGCGCCCAGAAAAAATGCCGGCCGCCACAACGCTCATTACCAACGCAGCTTGTCCCGCGCTTAGGCCGTGCATTTGCACGATCTGAACCATGTGTATATGCGCGCCGCCATAAGCCAGCGCAATAAACACGATCGACAAAAACAGGATCCAAAACCGGTAACCGCGCAGTGCGTCCGCTAGAGTCATTCCCGTTAAACCGCCTGTCTCAGAGATGTTCTTTGCAGGACGTTCATGGGGCAAGGGATCACGAAACAGGAAAAATGCAATTGGTAGGCCGACGAAAAGCGGCAGCATCGCCAATGCAGGGAAAACCGCACGCCAATCAAACGCCTCTAGGACAGCATTGGACAGGAATGGCACAATCAGCCCAGCAAGGCTTGTCCCAAGCAGTAAAATCCCAAGAGCCAGCCCCCGGTTTTCATAGAACCACATATTGATTGTGCGGCTCCATGTGACCGGTGTCGAACCAATCCCCAACATCCCAACCAGTGCCCAGATCAGATAGAAAACTGCGATGTTTTGCGGCACAAAATAGAGGAGCGAAAACGCGATGCCAAACCCGGCTAGCGCCCCCATGGCAACAGGGCGCACTCCAATTTTGTCGGCCAATGCGCCGACGGCAGGCGCAAGGAAGGCGCCGACCATACCGTAAATTGTAATGCCAATGCTAATCTCGACAAACGACCAGCCCATAGCATAATGGATCGGGCCAATGACTATCGGCAAGACATTGAACGGGATCGGAGATGCGCCTGTCGCAACGCCGATCATACCTGCAAATAGGCTCCTGCCGCCTTTCTTGAATTCGGTGGTGTTCAAGGTGCAGGCACCTCTTCTACCATATCGCCCATCGTTTCCTTCTTGAGGATATTGATAAGCGCAGCCCTGCGGTCAAAATCAGGCATATTGCCCGAAGACACGACCATGGTGGTACCCGGGGCAAAGGCGTCCGGGTCTTTCAACAATTCATGCATAGCATCATCGGTCCAAACCTCGCCGCGTGTGCCATGCGCTGCAAAATTGTTAGTGTATGAAAAATTGGGCACTGTCCCGATCTTCTGTCCGAATATGGCATAAAGATTAGGCCCGGAAAGATGCTTCCCGCCGTTGTCAAAGGTGTGGCAAAAGCCGCACCATTTGAAGTTTTCTTCGCGCACATCGCGTTCCAGTGCTGTTTCAGCGACGACCTGAACCATTTGCACCGGACTATCATGTGAAGTCACACCTGCAGGTGCTTTAACGATCTGGCCTGTTTCAAATGGGCTGACCCGGAACAATGCATAGGGTCCGTAAAACCCCATCCCTATAGGAATAAGCATAGCAGCCGCCGCAATCATGCCAAAGCCCGCTTGCCCTGAGAAACGCGGGCCGCCGGTATCGGGCTGCCGGTTAAGCAATCGGGCAAGGCCCCAGACACTGGCAAGCACCGCCAGGAAAATTGCCACCGCCATTGGGCCCGGCTCTGGGCCAGAAAAAGTGAAGGCCGCATAGACTGCTACTGCACCGGAAAATAGCGTGTAAAGACCAAATCCGGGTAGGAAACCTGCGAACAGACCTTGGCCAAAACGCAGCAGAAAATAAGCTGAAGTTAGCAAAGTCGCCAGCATCGTAAAGAGCAGAGCAAAGCCAATTGCGGCATGGAAATATCCAGTAAATAGCCAGATTGCGCGGTTCTCCTCCATCAAAGATGGAAAGGCAGGCAGCGGCCCCAAATGCACCAAATGACCATCAGCCCAAGCGCTTAAAACGCCTAAAAATGGCGCGGCAATCATTAGGGCTAAGGTGGCAATAGTCAGCATAAAGGACCAGCGATTGGCGAGCGCTGGCAAGGCCGGGTTGACCGGCAGATGACGCCTTTTCCAAAAATGGATTAACAAAAACACGCTAAGGATCGCGAGCAATGTCCCCACAGCGTAGTGATAGCCGCGCAATATCTCGCGCATGGGCAATGTTTTGTCGGTGCGCGGTAACAGCGTGTTGATCACATTATGGACAAGGAACGTCACTGCCCATACGATCGGAAGCCATTTGTAAATGCCCTGAGGCGCAGGGCTGATTTTGCTGTTCTCTTGCTGGCTATCCGCCGTGTGTATCTCAGCCATACCCCGAGCCTCCTTGATTGATGCATACGACCTTGCACTAGACAATGCCATATTCCCTAATGGATAGGCGGAGGCCTGTCTGTATCCTTACTCGCATTGTCGAGTGTCCGCCTGTCGAATAGAAAGGGTGAATAATTGCCACCACTGAATGCCCGCTGTGTAGCCTCATGCGGAGTGGTCTTTAGACATAGTTCTTTGGCCAGTTTCGAGTTGGCAGACATAATAGGAGCTGTCCCTCTTCAGAACATTTGCTACCAGGTCCGGCTTAGATTAGCGGAGCGTTTGCCTCGTCTTGTTGGTTGATATTAAGCGACGCTTTTAGCGAAATTCGAACATGTTGATGCCGCCAGTTACAATCTCTAGCTGGCGGTATCTACGTGTCTGCACTGCGCTAGCGAAAGCCCATAAATGCGCTCGAAGTAAGTATCCGGCAGGCGAATATCATTTGTATTGATGGATCAGATTCTTGGCTTTGCGGGTACCGCTGGCCACTACTGATGATTGGAGTTTAAAGTCATTACGGATAATGTTGACATCGTTGTTGTGGGCGCTGGCCCGGTGGGTTCGGTGGCGGCAGCACGGTTGGTGCAATGTGGCTTCTCGGTCATCGTGTGCGAAGCCGAAGCAACCAGCACACAGAACCTGCGCGCATCGACATTCCACCCTCCGACGCTTGAGATGCTCGATACACTGGGCGTGGCGGACCAAGTTATAAAAGAGGGTTTGAAGGCGCCGGTTTATCACTGGCGCAAGCGCGAGACAGGCGAAGTGTTCTCATTCGACTTTGGCGAGCTGGCTGACCGCACCACGCATCCTTACAGGATCCAGTGTGAGCAACACCACTTGTCGCGAATGCTGGCTGAAAAGCTAGCAGGAGAGGCTAAATGCGACCTTCGTTACAATACCCGGGTTGTGAATGTTCAGCAGGATGCAGACGGTGTTGATGTAACGCTTGAGACACCGCTAGAGATTCAGCATGTTCGCGCAAAATATGTGATAGGAGCCGACGGTGCGAACAGCATCGTCCGCAAGTATTTGGGCATCGGGTTCGAGGGGTTCACTTACCCTGAGAAGTTCCTCTGTCTCTCAACTGAAATGGACCTTGCCGACCATATCGATGGCTTGGCCTATGTAAATTACGTTTCAGATCCTGAGGAGTGGCTCGTGCTGCTGCGCGTGCCGCGCTTGTGGCGTGTGTTAGTTCCAACGACCGAGGGGGATGATGACGAGTGGCTATTGTCCGATGCAAAGAAGAATGAAGTCTTTGAGCGACTGGTCGGTCGCAGCGACGTAGAGACCGCGCATCGAACTATTTACAAAGTGCATCAGCGGGTCGCGGAACGTTTCAATCAGGGCCGTATGTTTCTAGTTGGTGATGCCGCACATCTGAACAACCCGCTCGGCGGCTTCGGCATGAACAGCGGAATTCACGACGCTTGGAATTTGGCTGGCAAGCTTGATGATGTGGAGCGTCATGGGGCAAGTCCGTCGGTATTCGACAGGTTCGACAGGCAGCGCCGTGCGATTACGCATCAGTTCGTGCAGCGTCAAACAATCGACAATATGGAACTGATGAACGGTGAAGGCGGTAAGCAGAAGCAGATGCGTGACCGTATGAGCCGCCTCAATGATGATCCTGTCGCCCGACGCGAATTTCTGCTTTATCAATCGATGATCAAAAGCTTGGATGATGCTGAGGCAATATTGTGAGCGGCATTCCGTCTACACAGATAACACAGCCCCCCTATCCGCCTTATGCCTTGGGTGATCCGCAAGGCATGCGCGATGTGCGCGGCAACCGCGCTGTTTTTGGTGTTATGGGGCCATCAACCAATACCGTCGTCCAGCCGGATTTTGATGATTTACGGGTGCCGGGCGTTACCAACCATTATAGCCGCATAGTCATTCAGGACGCGCAGGCCGTTTCCGACGAAACTTTTTTGGCCGGCACAATCGAGATTTCTGACAATACGTTGGACGCCGTCGCTAGCGTCAAAACATGCAACCCCGATTATCTAGTCATGGGTATGTCCGCTGTCACATTCTATAACGGTAAAGCAGGTGCAGCGGCATTTCGTGAACGGATCGAAGAAGCCTCGGGCATAGGCGTCAGCATCGGTTCTGAATCTTTATCAGCAGCATTGGACGCGATAGGTGGGATCAAGCGCGTTGCATTTGTGTCGCCATATTTCCCTGTCGCGAATGCCGAAGTTAGCGAGTACCTTAGTGAATGCGGTTATGAAACGGTTCGGAATGCCTGCCTTCGCTGCCCAACTTGGACGGCAATTGCAAAAGTACCAGAAGACTATCTGACCGAAATTATCCGTGAGCTCGACGGCGACGATGTTGACGCGATCTGCCAAGTCGGCACCAATCTTTCCATGATCCGGCTTGCGGGTACGATGGAAAAAGAGCTGGCCAAGCCGGTGATAGCGATAAACACCGCCACCTACTGGCATGCTCTGCGCGCAAATGGCATCAATGACAAAATACACGGTTTCGGCCGACTGCTAGAGGAACATTGAGAGTCGATGATGGACTATGATTACATACCGCTGCCAAACCGCGGTCCGCTTAGTTGGCCTGACGGTAAAACTGTGGCCCTTGTTTTCACGTTCAACTTGGAAACTTGGGACCTTACCAAGGATCACGACAAGCCGTATTACGCAGGGGGGCCTGCAGTTTTGCCTGATAGTCTGCCGGCGAATGTCCCAGACTTCCCTAATTATACTTGGCGCGAATACGGACAGCGCGTGGGCATCTGGCGGCTGTATGACTTGTTCGACGAGATGGGTGTGGCAGCCAGCTGCACTACAAATGCTGTTACCTTTGAAAGGCGCAGCGCGATGGTTGATGCGTGCCTTGAACGCGGCTGGGAATTGCTGGCGCACAATTACGAGCAGGGCGAATTGCTGACCAATTTTGCGCATGATCCGGCAAAAGAACGCGATATCATCCTACGCTCAATCGAAATTTATGAAAAACACACAGGCAGGCGCCCAAAAGGATGGCTATCGTCATCCCTACGGGGCACGTTGAACACTGCAGGTATACTTGCCGATCAGGGTTTTGAATTTTATTGCGACCTAATGAATGACGATCAGCCTTATATGCTGAGGACGGAGAATGGCGAGATCGTGGCGCTACCATATTCCAATGAGATCAATGATTTCACCTTGCTTACTAGGCGCGGGCATACGACCAGTGAGATGCGCGATATATTGATCGAAGAGCTGGAGGTTCTGCACGAAGAAGGCAAACAGTCTGCACGGATCATGAATGTTGGGCTGCATCCTCACGTCAGCGGGCGGGCCTATCGTATCCGTGCCATCCGTGAATTCATCGAGCATGCGAAGAAGTTGCCGGGTGTATGGTTCCCGACAAGATCCGAGATTGTGGAGGCGTATAAACCGCAAGCCAAGGCGCATATTGGATGAGGTGGAGCGGTCACATCCGCAACGTCGGAGCAATTGTCGCTCTAGCCTGGCTACTTACTGCCTGCTCAACGACGCCTTTAGCTGAAGCTCAGACTGCCATCACACCGGAGCAATCCTCCGCCATTCTTGCGGCGAACCTTAAGGAACTTAATGGTGCAACTCCGCTAGACGTGGATCGTTACAAGCCGCTAGTGACGGTAACTGGTTGCGCGGAAAACGTGATGGAAGCTGCCCCCGCATCCCCCGCGCTTACCGAAGGGCTCAAGCCAGCCCTGGATTATCATGCGCAGAAGGGCGGGATCGGCATTGCCATTTGGCATAATGGCAAATTGGTATCGGAGGTTTACCGCGAGGGCGTGGATAGAACCAGTCGAACCGAGAGCTTCTCAATGCATAAATCGCTGCTTGCGCTCGCAGTGGGTTTAGCAATCAAGGACGGGTTTCTTCCAAGTAAAGACGTGCCGGTGGGCACTTTTCTTCCTGAGTGGGCGGACGATGCCCGCGGTAAAATCCCTCTTTCCGCGTTCCTAAACATGGAAAGCGGACTGGAGCTCTATTCGATGGGCGGGCCTCAGAGCGCTGAAGCTATGTCCCTAGTAATGTCAGGCGATATAACAAAGGTCGCACTGGGTCATGACGTGGTCGAACCGCCGAATAGGACTTTTCGTTATAATAATGCCAACAGCCAGATTGTCGGCACAGTCCTAAATCGCGCACTGAACGCCGCAGGCAAACGGGGCGGCTATGCCGCCTATGTTTCGCAGAACATTTGGTGCCCTTTAGGCAATCAGGACGGAGCCGTTTGGCTGGACCGGGATGGCGGCGCGCCGCATTATTTCTCGGGAATGCAGGCAACATTGCTCGACTGGCTTCGTGTTGGAGTGATGATCGGAAATAACGGGCAAGCAAACGGCAAGCAGATCATTCCGGCCGACTGGCTCACCCAAATGGCTGAACCGGCACCAAACAACCCCAATTACGGCCTGCATTTGTGGCTCGGATCACCGGCAGGTGGCCGTCGAGCTTATAGTCCAGAAAGCCCAATGAAGGTGCCGCATGCAGAGCCTTATCTTGCAGATGATGTGGTCTTCTTTGACGGCTTCGGCGGCCAGCGTGTCTACATTGTCCCGTCACGAAAGCTGGTCGTCGCGCGCACTTCATTGGTCGATTTTACTTATGACGACAGCGTTATTCTGAATACAATTTTGCGGGTGATCGCTGAAGGCGAACAGTGAGTTATCGCCATCCGTCAATTACGCTGCTATGATACTCCCCATGAAAAACGAGAATGGCGAAACTGCGCCTTCCGACAATATCCGCGCACTTAGCCGTGGAATTGCGGTTTTACAGGCGATCAACAATGGCGGTTCCGTGCGAATGATGGATATATCGCGCGAAGCAGGCATTCCATATCCTACGGCGTGCCGCATCGTCGCCACCTTGACTGAAGAGGGGCTGATCGAACGCGAACCTGCACGCAAACGATATCGACCGACGGCTTTAGTGCAAACGCTCTCTCACGGTTTCCATAACGAAAGCGGTTTAGTCGCTACCGCCCGTCCGCATATCGTGGCCCTATGCAAAAAAGTGGGCTGGCCGATAAGTATCGCGACCCGTGTGGGCAATCGGATGATGGTGCGCGATTCTACGCACCATCTGACTTCTCTTACTCTGACCAATTATGCTCCGGGATTCACCCTGCCGCTGGCTGGGTGCTCTACTGGCAAAGTGTATCTCGCATTTTGCGCCGAAGAGGAACGCCACGACCTGCTTTTTGGCATGAACCAAATCGACAGCAGCGGCAATCGGCTGGCGAAAATGATGACCTATGATGACGGCCTAATCAATCAGATCCGTGCAGATGGATACGCAATGGAAGCGCGTAATCATTACACCGCCAATCCAGGCAAAACCTCGTCCATCGCAGTTCCAATATTCGACAATGGCAAACTGATCGGGGCGATGGCCATCATAATCTTCGCCGCCGCAATGAAACTGGACGAGGCACGGGACAAATTTCTGCCGCAGCTAAAAGCAACTGCGGAGGAAGTTGGCAGAGAATTATCCCAGGGGGTATCAGCCCAAGAGGTCTGAGCGATACTTCTGGTTAAATCGGCCCTTGGCCTCTCCCTTGCGATCTTACTGCTCGCCAGTTGCGTGCCTGCTGGACAAAACCACACGCCCGACAATATCGAGCGCGTTAGCGCAGCAACATTCGAGGCAAGTGGGCTATATCAAAAGAGCCGCAGGAAACTCAGGATTGAGGGCTACTGGGCCTTCATTAGTGATCAGCGTTAGGTCTTCGTAATGCGCTGACCCACCAATGCCTTCGTCAAACAAGGGGCAATCGACGCTTAGGACCATGCCGGGCTCAAGTTTGGTGCCAATGTATTGTTCAGCTGACTGGCCTGACGGATCGTCGCTATGCCATAGACCCACGCTATGGACCCCGAACCGCACAAAAATATCGAGCGAGCTGCGCCGCAAAGCCTCTTCTCCAGCCTTTATTAGATCGCCATAGGTATTGCCGACGAGCATCTTGGCACGGATCGCTTGCCAGGCCTTTGCCATGGCCCCGACCACTGCTGCCATTTTTCGATCTGGCTCGCCCAAGAATACGGTCCGGCCAAAGTCGCCATGATAACCATTGAAGCCAGAAACTCCGTCGATCAGAAAGGCCTGCCCATCGCGCAATTTGCGTTCATACCTTATCGACGTTGCGCGATCGATCGCCATGAATCCGGGAATGCCGCCGCGCTGCGCCGCCTCGCCAAAATAGGCAGTGCGTAGATCGTGTAAGCCTGCCCCCGCCCTTACTTGTTGTGCCGCCGCCATGGCGGCCTGCGCATTGCTCGTTGCGGCATGCCTCATCAACTCAATTTCAATCGGCGATTTGATGCGCCGTATCAGGCCCAGTGGGCCCGCCGGATCGACAAAATCAATCCCCAGCTCAGCCCGTTCGCAATACATATTTGCCAAGAAGCTGTCCGAAGCAACGCGTTTCCCTGCAAGCCCTGAATCTCGGATCATCTTTACCAATCCGATTTCCGCCGATGCAGTTATTGTCGAGGTCAACGCAGCAACTTCGTCGCGCCGGCGCTTTTCATCAAAGCTGAGATCAGCCCCGTCCTCCGCACGCATTAGAGTAGGTGCAGCAGCCTTTGGCGGGCCCTCAAAGGAGCCTTGGACTTCTGCCGGGCTCGAATAAATACGCGGTTCCAGCCATTGGCCCGGACGTTCGTCGCTTGCAAGATAGTAATAGGCGAAATCATTGAGCAGCAGCCGGACAGGCTCACGCTGATCAGCCATCAATAGCGCATACGCCTCAAACGGCCGAGGAAACATCATATTGGTGACGGGGCTAATCCCAGTCAGATGGTAAATACTCACTGGATCGCTGGTCAATACAGCATCGAGCCGGCCGTCAGCCAAAACCTTTGCAGCATTCTCACGGTTAAAATGCGGTGCATCGACCAACCAGCTATTCAGCTTACTATTGATCGGGTCCGCCGGTGCGATGTTTGCCGATTTTTTCGCAAAAGACGGCGCAGGCATAGCCGCCAAAGTTGCACCGCTAATTGCTGTACCTAAGGCTGTGCGTCTTGTTAGTTTGGTCAATTGGGCTGCATCGCTGGCGTTTGTCCAGTCGGAAACGTGATTCCGCGAAGGACAGTGTTGGGCAAGACAGAATTGTCCCATTCCGCTGGCTTCTTCGGCCAGGTGCCAAGGCGAAGGATGACAAGATCAGCACTTGGCACAATGTATGCTGTTTGGTTGCCATTGCCGTCGAACAGAAACAAATCGCTGGCAAGGTATGGTTGGCTATGCAGGACTTCGTATGAACCGAACCGACTATTGGAAAAGCCGCGTCGTTCTTTGTATGCTCCTGCAGTATATACGCCCATTCCGTACCACGGGTTTTGCTGCGTTCCGCGCCTCATGTCAGCGACGAAGCCGGCCGGAAGCAACCGTTCGCCATCCCAGCTGCCATCTTGGAGAAGCAGCACGGCGAGCCGCATCCAGTCTTCGGAAGGTAGCAAGATGCAGCAGCCACTATGTGCCATGCCATTGGGGCGGTTGACCCAAATTTCGCCGCCCTTGCCCCCAATAGGAGCAATGACATGGCGCGATAGAAATTCAGCGTAACGCATGCCGGAGGCGCGCTCGATAATAGGCGCAACCATTTCTGCGGTTGCATTGGCGTATTCGAACGCTTCGCCCGGCTCGTGCACCATAGGCATTTCGCGAATAATAATTTCATCATGGCGCGGATGCAGATAAGCTCGGTTGAGCACATCCGCCCTGTCCCGTGACGCCTCGGCTTGCGGTTTAAACCCGCTGCGCATATCGAGGAGATGGCGGATCAGGATCTTTTCCTGAGCCAGCCCCTTCCACTCCGTTATGAAGTCTGATGCTGGCTGGTCGACAGAATCAATATAGCCAAGCGCGATAGCCCTGCCGATTGCTATAGCGCCAAGGGGCTTACCCAATGAGCGGGCCACCATTGGCGTATCACGCGTGGTATCGCCGAAATAATCCGCCGATTGCAATCCACCTGCGCGCCAAATCAGCAAAGCTGAGGAATTGTTCGCACCGGCATATTCCCTTGCGGCTGCAAGCGCTTCTGGGTCTATCAATGGGTCCCCGGCACCTGCAGTAGGCAGCGGTGCAGCGGCCGCGGCTCCAGGAACGGCCTCCATTGTATCATAGCTATTAAGGCCCTGCCCAGTAACGAAGGCTTTGGCTAGGTCGTCGGTGCGCTTGTTGTAGAGTGCCTCATCCTCCGCGCTGAACTGCAGCGGCGTTTGCTCCAATTCGTTAGTCGCAGCGCTCATGCATCCGCTGAGCATCAGCGCCAACATACATGCCAAGTTAGCCTTCTTCATACAATCGCGCAGACTGTCTTGAGATTAAGATAATTGTCCATTGCAGCCTTTCCGCTGTCGCGGCCCCAGCCCGATTGTTTGATGCCTCCGATAGGCAAAGAAGCGTCATACATGGCATGGCCATTGATCCAGACCGTACCCGCTTGCAGTCGTTCGGTCATCCTAACTGCGCTAGAAAGCCCTTCAGTCCAGATGCTGGCAGCGAGACCATAATCACTGTCGTTGGACGCGGTGATAACTTCATCGACATCATCAAAAGGCATTGCGGTAAGTACTGGACCAAACACCTCCTCGCGCGCAATCCGCATGTCAGGCCGCACGCCTGTAACAACAGTCGGCGTAATGAAGCTGGCATTTTCTCCCGCAGTTTCACCGCCGCACAATATGGAGGCACCTGACTTTTTCCCATCCGCGATAAAGTCTGCGACTTTAGCGGCATGAGCGCTCGATACCAGCGGCCCCATCTGCGTTGCTGGATTAAGGCCGTGGCCCATTGCGATACTTTCTGCCGCAGAAACGACGCCTTCGGCAACACGGTCAAAAATGCTGCTGTGAGCATAGAGACGCGACCCGGCGATGCAGACCTGTCCAGCATTAAAGAAAATCGCATTGGCTGCGCCCGCAATTGCGGCATCCAGATCAGCATCTGGCATAATGATGACCGGCGATTTTCCGCCAAGTTCCAGGGTCACGCGCTTCAAATTGCCCTTGGCTGCATCAAGGATCGCACGGCCGGTTGCAGTTGAGCCGGTAAAGGTGATCTTATCGACACCCTTATGCGCAGCAAGCGCAGCGCCAGCTTCTGCCCCGTATCCAGTCACCACGTTCAACACACCGTCTGGCAATCCGGCTTCGGTCATGAGTTCCGCAAGACGGATTGCGGTAAGTGAGGTGTCTTCCGATGGCTTAAGAACTATTGTGCAACCCGCCGCCAAGGCAGGAGCCAACTTCATCGCCGTCAGAACTAGTGGAGAGTTCCAAGGAACAATTGCACCGACCACGCCTACAGGCTGCTTCAACGTGTAGGAGAACACCTGCTTACCTTCGGGCTGGTAAGCAATTGAGTCCTGAATTGTAGAACCCTCGATCTTATCGGCCATACCAGAGAAGAAACGAAACTGTCCGATTGCGCCGGGAATTTCCGCCCAGCGCCCCACATAGAGCGCCTTACCCTGATCAAGCGTCTCCAATTCTGCCAGTTCGTCGATGTTCGCCTCCAGCAGATCCGCGATTTGCCAAAGGATACGCCCACGTGCTGCTGGGGTCATTGTGCTCCATGGCCCGCCGTCAAAAGCGGAGCGTGCCGCCTTGACTGCCTTCTCGATATCTGACGCACCGCCCCGCGCGATTTGCGTGATCGGCTTACCGGTGGCCGGATCGCTTGTTGTAAAAAATGCGCCGTCTGCCGGATCTGTCCATTGCCCGCCGACGAGGATCTGCGCCTTCTGGCGATCAATAAACGCTTGCGCGGCCTTGCCGAGTTGCTGAACGAGGGGATCGATACGGGACAAGGTAATTCTCCAATTGCATTAGCACTACATCAGCGCGTGGCAGGTTAAGGTGTCTTGAGCCACTCTCTCCGTCTGGCGAACATTACAAGAAATTGCCAATCAATGACCTGCGTCATTCTGAGCCGCCCACGAGTTCGAGTAATTCTCCAGCAACGCCCCTAACCGTGCCGGAGAAACGGCCATCATAGAGCGGCCCTTCGCGCCGAACTGGCGTTGTCAGCCAATCCACATCCAGCTCAGCGACATTGTCTACGTCAAGCGTAACCATGCTGTTACCGGGGGGCAGTAAACCTGCGCCAAATTGGCGCTCGCTGGCCTGATTGGGATATTCATCCACTTCCACAATCGGCATCCGCCCTTTTTGGATCATAGTGAGCGTAGATTGTGTCCCCGCTGGCAGTCCGAATGCCTTATTGATCATTGTGTACTCAATCTTGTGCGTCTCGCCGATGTCCAAATTCAGCTTATCCTTATACCACTCCACTGCGGCATGCCGATCAGGCGCAGCCAAAATGACTATGAATATCTCGTCAGCAAGACATTTTGCTTTGGGCAAATCTGTTGAAGGCGTATCGAGACGCACTTCGTTGAGGTAAATCATTTCTCGCCCCGGCCCGAGCGCCTGCATCGCTATAAAATAGGGCAACCCAGCAATTTCTTTTGGCGGACCAACGACCTCGAAACTCGATCCAGCCAACCGATCAGGCCACCCGAACGCATCTTGAGCAGTCATCTCATACGCAGCCCAACCAAAGGTAGTGCTTGGCACAAAACTGGTTGGCGCAGGTTGTTCAACAAGACGAATGAAGCATGACACCCCAGATTTAGGCTGTAGCAAAGCGTAACGCCGGAGCGCGGTGGCCACCGCACCCCAGCTTTCCGCCAGCGAAGCCGTAATTTGTCCATTCTCAACCAGCGAAAGCCCGAGCGTATCGCGGTAACCGGCTATAGCCTTGTCCAAATCCGGAACTGCAATGGTTCCGCACCTGATCTGTCCATGGGTGCTCAAAGTGGTAATCCTTTGTCTAAGCTAACAATCAAACCAAGAACCCCATCGTCACGAAACGTCTTTCTCAGCGATCAATGCGGTAACTTCGGCAAAAGGCTTCCAGCCCGTTTCCTTATTAGGCTCACCTGAAGATAGCGATTGGTAAAACCTTTCACCTGCACCTGCAGCAGCGAGCCCGGCTCCGGAAGGGTATATCACAACCTTAACTCCAAGCCGCTCATAATCAGAAGGCGTCAAAACCGGTGTTACACCCCCGTGCGCTGCATTGATCATCAGTGGACCTTTGAGAGTGGCTCCCGCCTGTTCAATTTCAAGCGAAGATGGCACCGCCTCCAACAACAAAACATCCGCACCAGCTTTATGATAGCGCGCCAGTCGCGCGATTGCCGCATCCAAGCCTTCACTCTTACGAGCGTCAGTTCGTGCCACAATCAGCATATTACCATCGCCGCGCCCTTCTATAGCAGCCCCAATCCGGGCCTCCATCTCTTCGATGGCAGCACATTGCGGCACCCCCGAGTGGCCGCAAATTTTAGGAAAGCTCTGATCCTCAATCTGGAACGCAGCGATACCAGCACTCTGATAGGCGGCAGCCGCGTGCATGCAATTTGCCAAACTACCAAAACCAGTGTCTGCATCTGCAATAATGGGTGTTTGGGCATGCCGAGCATATCGGGAAAAAGCGTCAATGAACTCGCTCATTCCAACAATGCCAGTATCCGGCTTACCATACCTGCTAGCTGCGGCCCAATAGCCGGAACCAAAGAGAGCTCCGAAGCCCATCTTGTCCGCTAAAACAAGGCTCACATGATCGTAAAATCCAGGTGCGACTACAATAGCCTCAGCGTGGATTTGGTCGATCAAAGAAGCCATTTTCAATTGTTAGGATGAACAACGGCATGAACTCACCTATGCAAAAAATTGTATTCAGCAGGCGGATGAAACGCATCATGCCACCGCTCTAAAGTCGGAGGATAAATAAGAGCTTATGTTTTTTAATATGCCCACGGCCCGCTGATAATCAGGAATTTCGACTGATGGATCAAGCAGTAGCCCATTGCGACCAGTGTTCAGTTTTTCGGTTTCAGCGATCAGTTCTCCCAACTGGCGCAGCTCCATAGCGGCCCATCTGTTGCCGTATCTCCATCGACTTGCGTTTCAGAGCAGATCAAAACTGGTACCATGGGTCGCTGTTCATCGAGGCGCGAATTTCAAACCGATCCTTCGGTTCGCGGCTATGCTCTTTCTCGTAGTTGGGCTTCACTCGATTGTTATTATGCACTCTCAGTTGGGGACGGCGCTGTCTTTACCGTATCAAGCCCAGCAGCCTCCCAATCGGGATATTTACCCAGCAGCAAGGTTGCACCACCGATTGCAAATAGGAATATGGCGGCGCTTCCACCAGCAAAGCAGCAAATAAATGCTAAGCACGAGCAGCATTGCACCAACCAGATAATGCCAGCCTTGCAATGTTTCTCGCATGGGCGTTGTTTTGTCGGCGCGCGGCAACAATGTATTGACGATACTATGAACGGAAAATGTTGCGATTAACTGGCGAGGGCTTCGCCGGCGCTTGCGTCGATGAATTTTCGCTCAAATTAGGCGCCTTGTGCCGCGGACCAAAGCCTGCCCGAGACTGCCGTCTGGGTGCAAAGCTACATATCAGCGAAACGTTGCCTG
>JALZVZ010000252.1 GCA_023299945.1 Altererythrobacter sp.
CCGCCCGCAGCGGCGCAAGCCGCGAGGATATCGCGCGCCGGATGGCGTGCGGAAAACAAAAGACGCTTTGCCGCCGCAATCTCCAACAACTTCTTGACCCCAAACCCAACCCCCGCTAAGCGCGCCCCTTCACGGTCATAGGCTTGCCTTTGCCCGTAACGAATTTGAGCTGAACATTGGCGGGCTACTCTCTTCTAACCGAGGGAATATCCGGCAAAGTAATCCGGCGCTTTAGGGCAGACGGGTGGAGTGTTTTCAGTCTCGCGCACCGATAACACGGCGCCTTCGCGGCGGCTTTGTTATCTCGCTTCATTCCGGCCTAAGTCCGGCAATGACGGATGCGCTAGGCCAATTCCTCCATTCTGAAATCCAACAAGCGGCGCAGACTATTGAACCTCGCTTTGGTGCGCGGTGATATAATCTGAACCTCATCAGGGACAGTGGGAACCGGTTTCCCGCCTGGATGAGGTGAACACGAAAAACGTGCTCTGAAACGGGGCGCGCAACACAAAAAGGGTAATTATGCCAACGATTAACCAGCTGGTCCGCAAGGGCCGCGTTCCGCAGAAGACCAAATCCAAGGTCCCTGCAATGGAAGCAAACCCGCAAAAACGCGGCGTTTGTACGCGCGTTTATACAACGACACCAAAGAAGCCGAACTCGGCTCTGCGTAAAGTGGCCAAGGTTCGCCTGACCAACCAGCGCGAAGTCATCACTTACATCCCGGGCGAGGGCCACAATCTGCAAGAGCACTCCGTTGTGCTCATCCGCGGCGGCCGTGTTCGCGATCTTCCCGGCGTGCGTTATCACGTGCTGCGCGGTGTTCTCGATACGCAAGGGGTCAAGGACCGCAAGCAGTCTCGTTCGAAATACGGCGCTAAGCGGCCGAAGTAAGAATT
The DNA here is from genome assembly GCA_023299945.1 of Altererythrobacter sp. Taxonomy (GTDB): domain Bacteria; phylum Pseudomonadota; class Alphaproteobacteria; order Sphingomonadales; family Sphingomonadaceae; genus Erythrobacter. Next base: position 900 of record JALZVZ010000252.1, read on the forward strand.
TTGGTGCAGCGGGCTTTGTTGCCGCGCGCCAACTCCAGAGGAGTGTAATATATGTCACGTCGTCGTAGACCAGAGAAGCGGGTCATCCTGCCCGATCCCAAGTTCGGTGATCAGATTCTGTCGAAATTCATGAACAACCTCATGCTCGATGGTAAGAAGTCCACCGCAGAAGGTATTGTTTATTCAGCGCTTGATACAGTTGAGGCGAAGGCCAAGACCGATCCAGTGCAAGTGTTCCATGATGCTTTGAACAACGTAAAGCCTCAGGTTGAAGTGCGCAGCCGCCGTGTTGGTGGTGCGACCTATCAGGTGCCTGTTGAAGTGCGTCCAGAGCGCGCTCAGGCACTTGCCATTCGCTGGATGATTACAGCAGCACGCGGCCGGTCGGAGACGACTATGTCTGCGCGCCTGTCATCTGAGCTGATGGATGCCGCCAACAACCGCGGAAATGCTGTGAAGAAGCGTGAAGACACGCACCGGATGGCTGATGCCAACCGCGCCTTCTCGCATTACCGCTGGTAACCCCCCTCTCTTACGGAGAACACTGATATGGCACGCGAATATCCGCTAGAGCGGTACCGCAACATTGGCATCATGGCGCACATCGATGCTGGTAAAACCACCACGACAGAACGCATTCTGTACTACACTGGCAAATCCTACAAAATTGGCGAAGTGCATGATGGCGCTGCGACAATGGATTGGATGGAACAAGAGCAGGAGCGCGGGATCACGATCACGTCTGCTGCAACCACAACTTTCTGGCAAAACGACGATGGTAAAGGTGAAAAGCACCGCATCAACATCATCGATACGCCCGGCCACGTTGACTTCACGATTGAAGTTGAGCGCTCTTTGCGGGTGCTCGATGGCGCGGTTGCTGTGTTTGACGGCGTCGCCGGAGTTGAGCCTCAATCCGAAACCGTATGGCGCCAAGCCGACAAATACGGTGTTCCACGGATGTGCTTCATTAACAAGCTCGACCGGACAGGCGCAGATTTTTACTACTGCGTTCAGTCGATCATCGACCGTTTGGGAGCAACACCTCTGGTGCTTTATCTCCCAATTGGCGCAGAAGCCGACCTCAAGGGCGTAGTTGATCTGGTGAATATGCGTGGCATCGTATGGGAAAATGACGGCCTTGGCGCTGAATTTTCTTATGTCGATATCCCCGCAGACATGGCTGACAAAGCCCAGGAATATCACGAGAAGCTCGTTGAGACGGCCGTAGAGCTGGATGATGACGTGATGGAGAAGTTTTTCGAAGGCGAAATGCCTGACGCTGCAACTCTGAAAAGCCTCATCCGCAAAGGCACCATGGCGCGCAATTTCGTGCCAGTGATCTGTGGTTCTGCGTTTAAGAACAAGGGCGTACAGCCTTTGCTCGACGCGGTTGTCGATTACATGCCTTCACCGCTCGACGTGCCTGCGATTAAAGGCATTAAGCCTAACAGCGAAGAAGAAGATGAGCGCGAATCTAGCGATGATGCGCCATTCTCAGCACTCGCGTTTAAGATCATGAACGATCCGTTCGTGGGCTCGCTTACCTTCACCCGCATTTATTCCGGCAAGCTGGAAAAAGGCGCGGTTACAAACTCTGTCAAAGAGAAGAAGGAAAAAATCGGCCGGATGCTGCTTATGCATTCCAACAACCGGGAAGACATTGATGAGGCGTTTGCCGGCGACATTGTCGCTATTGCAGGCCTGAAAGCGACCACCACTGGTGACACGCTTTGTGATCCAGCCAATCCGATTATTCTTGAGCGTATGGAATTCCCTGAGCCAGTGATCGAGCTGTCTGTGGAACCAAAAACCAAAGCTGACCAAGAAAAGATGGGCGTAGCGCTCAATCGTTTGGCTGCTGAGGATCCATCATTCCGCGTAACGACTGACCACGAAAGCGGTCAGACAATCATCAAAGGTATGGGCGAGCTTCACCTCGACATCCTGGTTGATCGTATGAAGCGCGAGTTCAAGGTCGAAGCAAATGTTGGCGCGCCTCAAGTGGCGTATCGCGAATCTTTGGGCCGCACTATTGACATCGACTACACCCACAAGAAGCAATCGGGCGGCACCGGGCAATTTGCCCGCGCCAAAGCGAACTTTATCCCTGGTGAACGCGGTCAAGGCATTGTCTTTGAAGACAGCATTAAGGGCGGTAACATTCCTAAGGAATATATACCGAGCCTTGAAAAAGGTATCCGTGAGCAAGCCGAAAGCGGCTATCTCATCGGCTTCCCAATCATCGACTTTACCATCCACGTAACGGACGGCGCCTATCACGATGTTGATAGTAGCACTGTGGCTTTTGAAATCTGTGGACGCGGCGCAATGCGCGAAGCGGCAGAGCGGGGCGGCATTAAACTGCTCGAACCGGTCATGAAGGTTGAAGTCGTCACACCGGAAGATTATCTCGGTGACGTGATCGGCGATCTGAACTCGCGGCGCGGACAAATCCAAGGGACAGATACCCGCGGTAATGCCCAAGCTGTGGAAGCTTTCGTTCCATTGGCCAACATGTTTGGTTATGTGAACGAACTGCGCTCCTTCAGCCAAGGCCGCGCAAACTACTCGATGCAATTCAGCCACTACGAAGAAGTTCCGGCGGCTGTTGCACTAGAGGTGAAGGAGAAGCTTGCCTAAGCGCGAGCTTACGTCTAGGGGCGGCGCCTGTAATCATGGGTGCCGCATCACCCTGCGAATTTGTTTTGAAATTGACTTAGAAGGTTATTGAAAATGGCGAAGGCTAAATTTGAGCGGAATAAACCGCACTGCAACATCGGCACCATTGGTCACGTTGACCACGGTAAAACCACACTGACTGCAGCGATCACAAAAGTGATGGCTGAAGCATCAGGCGGCGAAGCCGTTGATTTTGCAAACATCGATAAAGCTCCTGAAGAGCGCGAGCGCGGGATCACAATCTCTACCGCTCACGTTGAGTACGAAACCGAAGCGCGTCACTACGCACACGTCGATTGCCCAGGCCACGCCGATTATGTGAAAAACATGATCACTGGTGCGGCGCAAATGGATGGCGCTATCTTGGTTGTGAACGCAGCTGACGGCCCAATGCCACAAACACGCGAGCACATCCTGCTTGCGCGTCAGGTTGGTGTGCCAGCTCTGGTTGTTTACATGAACAAGGTTGACCAAGTCGACGACGAGGAAATCCTTGAGCTCGTTGAAATGGAAGTTCGTGAACTTCTCAGCGAATATGGTTTTGACGGCGACGAAATCGCAATCACTAAGGGTTCAGCTCTTGCTGCTCTCGAAGGCCGCGATCCTGAAATCGGTGCCGACTCGATCAAAGCTCTGATGGATTCAGTGGATGCGCACATTCCGCAGCCTGAGCGTCCAGTCGATCAGCCGTTCCTGATGCCAATTGAAGACGTGTTCTCAATCTCTGGCCGCGGTACTGTTGTAACCGGCCGTATTGAAACCGGCATCGTCAATGTTGGCGACGAAGTTGAAATCGTTGGCATCAAAGACACTTCAAAAACTACCGTCACTGGTGTTGAAATGTTCCGCAAGCTGCTCGACAGCGGCGAAGCAGGCGACAACGTTGGCGCACTGATCCGCGGCGTTGCCCGTGAAGAAGTTGAGCGCGGTCAGGTTCTTTGTAAGCCTGGTTCGGTTAGCCCGCACACTGAATTCGAAGCGAGCGTCTACGTTCTTTCGAAGGACGAGGGTGGTCGTCACACACCATTCTTTGCGAACTACCGTCCACAATTCTACTTCCGCACAACCGACGTAACCGGTGAAGTTGTTCTCCCTGAGGGCACTGAAATGGTTATGCCTGGTGATGACGTGAAAATCGCTGTTAAGCTGATTGCACCGATCGCTATGGACGAAGGTTTGCGCTTCGCGATCCGCGAAGGCGGCCGTACCGTTGGTTCGGGCGTTGTTGGTAAAATCACCAAGTAAGCGTTTCGCGCCAAGCTTTTGGCGCTAACGAAAAATTGGCCCGGTGCTCTTAATTGAGTGCCGGGCCGTTTTTTTGGCGGAGAGTAACGCTAAAAATGCAGCCTTTTTGATGGCTTATCCGCCCAATGGTTCCCGGCATTCTGTGTGACCATAATTAAGGGGGCGGGCAGGGCGAGAAAAGGGGTTGTCAGACTCAGCACTCAAACGTATATGCGCGCTTCAGGTTAGAGGATTCGTTCTCTTCCACGTAATTTTGTAAGGCCCCCGCAGTGGCCATCTGGGAAACCAGGCAGGCATAGCGGGTGGTCCTTTTTGTTTTTGAGAGGCGTAAAAACCTCTTTGGCTCTTTCGCATTGGTAATAGGTAATGGAAGCTCAGAATATCCGCATTCGCCTGAAGGCGTTTGATCACCGTGTTCTCGATCAGGCAACTGGCGAGATTGCAGAGACAGCGCGCCGCACCGGCGCTCTTATTCGCGGCCCCATTCCCATGCCAACGCGCATTGAGAAGTTCACAGTGAACCGCGGCCCGCACATCGATAAGAAGTCGCGGGAGCAGTTCGAAGTGCGCACTTACAAGCGGTTGCTCGACATCGTGCAGCCTAACGCCCAAACGGTCGACGCTTTGATGAAGCTCGACCTTGCTGCGGGTGTTAACGTAGAGATCAAGCTCGCTTAAGCGAATTGGTCAAACGTCCTTCGGTCGGGACGCTAAACGAGCCGAGAATTACAGGAGCTCTTATGGCTCCGCTGGTCTTTTAAGATCGGCAAGACATAGGGATACCGCCGGCGCTTCGCATGCGAAGCAAATGTCCGGGCCGCGTCCCCCGTCTCGCACCTGCCTTTACCGGTTGGTGCATTCAGCCCGGACGGGGCGACGTTACGAAATTACTGGGTTGTCACGCACGTTGGGAATGGTCCCTGCGTGCCTCTGTATTAGGAGTTACTGACGATGCGCACTGGCGTGATCGCGAAAAAAGTCGGGATGACCCGCCTGTTTCAGGAGGATGGACGGCACGTACCTGTGACCGTTCTGGCGCTTGAAGACTGTCAGGTTGTTTCCCACCGTACTCAAGAGCGTGACGGTTATGTCGCGCTTCAAGTCGGTTCCGGCGAAGCGAAACAAAAGAACGTTGCGAAACCGCAGCGCGAACATTTTGCCAAGGCAGGCGTTCCTCTGAAGCGCCGCGTGGCTGAATTCCGGCTTGAGAATGAAGAGGGCTTTATGCCTGTTGGCGCTGTCATCAGCGCAGAGCACTTCATCGCCGGTCAAAAAGTCGACATCACTGGTCACACGCAAGGTAAAGGCTTTGCCGGCGCCATGAAGCGTTGGGGCTTTGGTGGTTTGCGCGCGACGCACGGCGTTTCGATCTCTCACCGGTCGCATGGTTCTACGGGTAACCGTCAGGATCCAGGCCGCGTGTTTAAGGGCAAGAAAATGGCGGGCCACATGGGTGATCGCCAGCGCACACAGCAAAATCTCGAAGTTGTTCGCACCGATGCAGAGCGCGGCCTTCTCTTTGTAAAGGGTTCTGTACCTGGATCGAAGAATGGCTGGTTGGTTGTTCAGGACGCTGTGAAGCTTCCTGTGCCTTCAGAAGCGCCTTTTCCTGGTGCGGTTCTCGACCTGAATGCAGCGGTTGACGCTGTTGTTGAGGCAGAAGCGCCTGCGGTTGATACTGCAGCGGCGGATACGCCAGCAGCGGATACGGCACCTGCGGCCTCTGACGAAAATAAGGAGGGCTGAGACCATGAAAGTTAAAGTCCAGAAAATCGACGGTAAGGCGTCTGGCGATCTTGAGCTCAACGATACCATTTTCGGTGTTGAGCCGCGCGCTGATATCCTTCACCGTATTGTCACATGGCAGCTTGAAAAGCGCCGTGCGACCGCACGTCCGACCCGCGAACGGTCAGATGTCGCTCGCACTGGTGCAAAGTTCGGCGCCCAAAAAGGCTCCGGCGGCGCACGTCACGGCGAGCGCAGTGCTCCGATCTTCATCGGCGGCGGTAAAGCCCACGGCGCACGCAAGCGTGATTTCAACCCATCGCTGAATAAGAAAATTCGCGCTTTGGGCCTGAAGATGGCTTTGTCGAGCAAGGCGAAAGACGGTCTCGTAATCGTTGACACCCTTGAGCTGAAAGATGCCAAGACAAAGTCGCTCAAAGCCCACCTGGAAAAAGCTGGCTATGCCGGTAAAGTCCTCGTGATGGACGGCGAGAGCGTCAATGACGGTTTCTCAAAGGCGGCTAGCAACATTCCAAACATCAACGTGATGTCTGCGACCGGTGCGAACGTCTATGACATTTTGAACCACGACACGCTGGTCCTGACCAAGGATGCTGTCGAAAAGCTGGAGGCGCGCTTCAATGGCTAAAAAGCAAGAAGTAGACGCGCGTCACTATGACGTGATTTTGGCTCCGCACATCACTGAGAAGGCAACGTTGGCTTCTGAGTTTAATGCGGTTGTCTTTAAGGTTGCGAATGATGCGACGAAGCCGCAGATCAAAGAAGCGGTAGAAGCGATCTTCGATACCAAGGTGGCGGGCGTGAATACGATCGTGACTAAGGGCAAGACCAAGCGCTGGAAGGGTAAGCCTTACAAGCGTTCCGACATGAAAAAAGCGATTGTGACTTTGGCTGAAGGCCAAGATGCAATCGACATCACCAGCGGGATCTGAGGCGAGATATGGCACTCAAGCAATATAAACCGACGAGCCCCGCGCGCCGCGGGCTAGTTCTCGTCGACAAAACATCGCTGTGGAAGGGCAAGCCTGTAAAGGCTCTGACCGAAGGCAAGCGTAAATCTGGTGGCCGCAACAACAAGGGTCATATCACTTCGCGTGGTATTGGCGGCGGTCACAAGCAGAAATATCGTCATATCGACTTCAAGCGTCGCAAATGGGATATGCCTGCGACGGTCGAGCGGATTGAATATGATCCTAACCGGACAGCATTTATCGCGCTTCTGAAATATGAAGACGGTGAACAGACCTACATCATCTGCCCGCAGCGTTTGGCAGTTGGCGATACGGTTGTCGCTGGTGAGAAAACCGACACAAAGCCTGGTAACGCGATGTTGCTGAGCCAAATGCCGGTTGGCACGATCTGCCACAATGTTGAAATGAAGCCAGGCAAGGGTGGTCAAATCGCTCGCTCTGCCGGAACTTACGTTCAGCTGGTTGGCCGTGACCGCGGAATGGTTATCGCCCGCCTCAACTCTGGTGAGCAGCGTTACCTGCGCGCCGATTGCATGGGTACGGTTGGTGCGGTGTCTAACCCTGACAACCAAAACCAAAATCTGGGCAAGGCTGGTCGCCGCCGCTGGATGGGCAATAAGCCCCTCACACGCGGTGTGGCGAAGAACCCTGTCGATCACCCGCACGGTGGTGGTGAAGGTCGCACAAGCGGTGGCCGTCATCCAGTGACTCCATGGGGCAAGCCTACTAAGGGTGCTCGTACTCGTAAAAACAAGCAGACGGATAAGATGATTATCCGTTCGCGCCACGCCAAGAAGAAGAGGTAATCCGACATGGCTCGTTCCGTCTGGAAAGGTCCCTTCGTCGAACTTAGCCTTCTTAAGAAGGCAGAAGAGGCGCAGGATGCAAGTAATACCAAGCCGATCAAAACATGGTCGCGCCGCAGTACTATCTTGCCACAATTCGTTGGCCTGACATTTAGTGTCTATAATGGTCATAAGTTCATCCCGGTGTCCGTTAATGAGGACATGGTTGGGCACAAGCTCGGTGAATTTGCGCCAACGCGCACATTCCCCGGTCATGCTGCCGACAAGAAGGGCAAGCGATAATGGGCAAGGCAAAATCACCACGCCGCGTCGCGGATAATGAGGCATTGGCCGTTGGCACCTCGATCCGTGGCAGCGCGCAAAAGCTGAACCTTGTTGCGGAATTGATCCGCGGCAAGAAGGTTGAAGAAGCGCTAAACATTCTCTCCTTCTCCAAGAAGGCTATGGCGCGCGACGCCAGCAAGGTGCTCGCATCTGCTGTCGCAAACGCAGAGAACAACCATGATCTCGACGTTGACGCATTGGTCGTCGCCGAAGCGAGCGTGGGCAAGGCGATCACCATGAAGCGCTTTCATACGCGTGGACGCGGTAAATCGACGCGTATCCTGAAACCGTTTAGCAAACTGCGGATCGTAGTTCGCGAAGAGGAAGAGGCGTAAGATGGGCCAGAAGAGCAATCCAATCGGTCTGCGTCTGCAGATCAACCGCACCTGGGATAGCCGTTGGTACGCCGAAGGGCGTGACTATGCTCAGCTTCTCAACGAAGACATTGCGATCCGTAAATATATCTTCAAAAACCTGCCACAAGCAGCTGTTTCGAAGGTAGTGATTGAGCGTCCGGCTAAACTATGCCGCGTTTCAATCTATGCGGCTCGTCCTGGCGTCATTATCGGCAAGAAAGGCGCAGACATTGAAAAGCTGCGCTCGAAACTGGCGGCAATGACCGACAGCGAAGTGAAGCTGAACATTGTTGAAATCCGCAAGCCTGAAGTCGACGCGAAACTTGTCGCTCAAGGTGTTGCAGATCAGCTTATCCGCCGGATCGCATTCCGCCGCGCGATGAAGCGCGCTGTGCAATCCGCGCTGCGTCTTGGTGCTGAAGGCATTAAGATCACATGCGGTGGCCGTCTCGGCGGCGCTGAAATCGCACGGGTTGAATGGTACCGCGAAGGCCGCGTGCCGCTTCACACACTGCGTGCGAACATCGATTATGCCGAAACCGAAGCGCTTACCGCTTACGGGATCATCGGCATTAAATGCTGGATCTTTAAGGGTGAGATTCTCGCCCATGATCCAACCGCTCAAGACCGGCTGATGATGGAAGCACAAACTTCCGGCGTCCGTCCGGCTCGCTAAGGGTAGGGTAGAGCAATGCTACAACCGAAGAAAACTAAGTACCGCAAGGCCTTTAAAGGCAAGATCAAGGGTGACGCCAAAGGCGGCACGGCTTTGAACTTTGGCGCTTATGGTCTGAAGGCTCTTGAGCCAGACCGGATCACTGCTCGTCAGATCGAAGCGGCTCGCCGTGCGATCACACGTCACATGAAGCGCCAAGGACGTTTGTGGATCCGAGTGTTTCCTGATGTTCCGGTATCCAAAAAGCCTGCGGAAGTTCGTCAGGGTAAAGGTAAAGGGTCTGTCGAGTTTTGGGCTGCACGGGTGAAACCTGGCCGCATCCTGTTTGAGCTTGACGGTATTCCGGGCCCGCTCGCTGCAGAAGCGTTTGAACGCGCTGCGATGAAGCTGCCGATTAAAACCAAAGTTGTTGCTCGTCTGGGCGACACCTCACACTTGGGAGGTGAATAATGGCTAAGGTAGAAGACCTTCGCACGAAGAGTGAAGATCAACTCAGCGAGCAGCTCACTGAGCTGAAGAAAGAGCAGTTCAACCTGCGCTTTCAGGCTGCGACCAACCAGCTCGAGAAGCCTGCGCGGATCAAGCATGTTCGCCGTGAGATCGCTCAGATCAAAACGCTTCAAAACGAGCGCGCGGCATCTGCTGCGGCTGCGAAAGCATAAGGGGTAGACAATGCCTAAACGTATTCTCGTCGGGACTGTCACCTCTGACAAAACCGATAAAACCGTGACCGTGAAGGTCGAACGCAAGGTGAAGCACCCGCTTTATGGGAAGATCATCCGGCGCTCGAAGAAATATCACGCGCATGATGAAACCAACCAATATGGCATGGGTGACACTGTCCGCATCGAGGAGACCAAACCGATCTCCAAGACAAAGACATGGACCGTGCTCGACCGAGTGAATGCTGGCGGTACGCAAGCGGTGGAAGCCGATCTTGACGTTAAAGCGGCAAGCAACTGATTTAGTAGACGTGAAGGAACTGCCAGACGTGTTCTGGCAAGCCAGTGAGAAGGAAACGGATCTATGATCCAGATGCAATCCAATCTCGAAGTCGCGGATAATAGCGGCGCAAAGCGTGTCCAGTGCATTAAAGTGCTGGGCGGGTCGAAGCGCCGGTTTGCCTCCGTTGGCGACGTGATCGTGGTTTCCATTAAGGAAGCCCAGCCACGCGCAAAGGTGAAGAAGGGCGATGTTCATCGTGCTGTCATCGTGCGCACCAGAAAGGATGTTCGCCGTGCCGATGGCAGCGTCATCCGTTTTGACAGCAATGCTGCTGTTCTTGTGAATAAGACCGAAGAGCCTATCGGCACTCGGATCTTTGGCCCAGTGGTTCGCGAACTTCGCGCCCGTGGCTTCATGAAGATCATCAGCCTGGCACCGGAGGTACTGTAAAATGGCTTCTGCTAAGATCAAAAAAGGCGACAGCGTCGTGGTCTTGTCCGGTAAGGACAAGGGCCGCACTGGTACCGTTGAAAAAGTAATGCCAAAGGACGGTAAAGTCGTCGTTGAGGGCATTAATGTTGCAGCGCGCCACCGCAAGCCGAGCCAGCAAAATCCGCAAGGCGGCATTGACCGTTTTGCTGCTCCTATGGATATTTCCAAGGTTGCGATTGCTGATCCCAAAGATGGCAAGCCCACTCGTGTCCGTTTCGAAGAGAAAGACGGCAAGAAGGTTCGCGTTGCAGTGAAATCGGGGGAGACTATCGATGGCTGATTATACCCCACGCCTCAAAGCCAAATACAACACAGATATCGTGAAAGCGATGACTGAGAAGTTCGGCTATAAGAACGCGATGGAAGTTCCAAAGCTCGACAAGGTGACGCTCAATATGGGTGTTGGCGAGGCGAGCCAAGACAAAAAGAAAGTGGCCATTGCCGCTGAAGAGATGGCACTGATTGCAGGTCAAAAGCCTGTCATCACCAAGGCCAAGAAGTCGATCGCTCAGTTTAAGCTGCGCGAAGGCATGCCGATTGGTTGCAAGGTTACCTTGCGCAAGGATCGCATGTTCGAATTCATGGACCGCTTGGTAACAATTGCCATGCCACGCATTCGAGATTTCCGCGGTGTGAACCCGAAAAGTTTCGATGGCCGCGGCAATTACGCAATGGGTCTTAAAGAGCAGATCGTCTTCCCAGAGATCAGCTACGATAGAATTGATGTCGTTCGCGGCATGGATATTATTGTGACCACCACTGCGAAGACAGACGAGGAAGCGCTTGAATTGTTGCGTCTCCTTGGCTTCCCGTTCCCGGCTGATGAAGCCGCCGAAAAAGAAGCAGCGTAAGCCGCTTCTGATGACAGAAACACGAAAGCAGAGAGCTTAAGTCCAATGGCGAAACTGAGTTCCATTAACAAAAACGAGCGTCGTAAGAAGCTCGTGAAGAAACATGCAGCGAAATATGCCAAATTGCGGGCGATTGCTGATGACAAGAGCCTTGAAGAAGGCGAGCGTCTGATTGCACGTTTGAAGATGGCAGAGATTCCGCGGAACGGTAACCCGACCCGCGTGCGCAATCGCTGTGCCACCACTGGCCGCCCACGCGGCTATTATCGCAAGTTCGGTCTGAACCGGATTGAGCTTCGGAACCTTGCCAATCGCGGCATGATTCCTGGCGTTACAAAGTCGAGCTGGTGAGGAATTAACCGATGGCTATGACAGATCCACTGGGTGACATGCTCACCCGCATCCGCAACGGTCAGCAGGCTAAGAAGGATTCCGTCCTTTCACCTGCGTCCAAATTGCGCGCTAATGTGCTCGAAGTTCTCACACGTGAAGGCTACATCCGTGGCTATACACCTGATGATAGCGGCAAGCATGCTGCATTGCGGATTGAATTGAAATATTTCGAGGGCGAACCTGCTATTAAGTATGTCGCTCGTGTCTCCAAGCCGGGTCGCCGCGTTTATTCGGGTTCGAAAGAATTGCCGACTGTGCGCAATGGCCTTGGTATCGCTATCGTGTCGACCCCGCGCGGCGTCCTTTCGGACAATGAAGCACGGCAAGAAAACGTCGGCGGCGAAGTTCTCGCGGAGGTCTTCTGATGAGCCGGATTGGCAAAAAAGCGGTGGCGATCCCTGCGGGGGTTACAGCCACAATCGCAGACGGCACTCTGACTGTGAAAGGCCCTAAGGGTCAGCTCACTTTGGGACTTTCAGACTTCATCGACTACCGGGTCGAGGGTGACGAAATTCAGGTTAAGCCTGCCAATGACACTAAAACTGCTCGGTCCTTTTGGGGCATGCAGCGGACTTTGGTTTCCAACCTTATCGAAGGTGTAACCGATGGTTTCACCAAGGTCCTGGAAATCACAGGTGTTGGTTATCGGGCGAAATCCCAGGGCAAGACCTTGAACCTGCAGCTCGGTTTTAGTCACGACGTCAATCTTCCAGTGCCAGAAGGCATTGAAGTGAAAACGCCGGATCAAACCACGATTGAAATCAGCGGTAGCGACAAGCAGGCAGTAGGGCAGTTCGCTGCTGAAATCCGCCGCTGGCGCAAGCCTGAGCCTTATAAGGGCAAGGGTATCAAATATCGCGGTGAGTATGTCTTCCGCAAGGAAGGGAAGAAGAAGTAAGATGGCAAAGCTCTCTCTCTTTGAACGTCGTCGCCGCCGTGTTCGCACGGCTCTGCGCAATCGCGCTGGCGGTCGTCCTCGTCTCTCAGTGCACCGCACTGGGCGTCATATCTATGCGCAAATCATCAATGATGCAGATGGCCGTACGGTGGCCGCTGCCTCAACACTGGGGGAGAAATCCTCAGGTGCAAATGTTGATGCCGCGCAAAAGGTTGGCAAGGATATCGCTGCAGCTGCAAAGAAGGCCGGTGTTACCACTGTCGTCTTCGATCGCGGCGGGTTCCTGTTCCATGGCCGCGTAAAAGCGCTGGCCGATGCCGCTCGTGATGGCGGGCTGGAGTTTTAAATTATGGCTGATGAAAAGAACGCACCAGAAGCAGAAAAAGCAGCGGAAGCTGCAGCTCCTGTAGAAACAGCTGCGGCTCCTGCCGAAGCGGCTCCAGTGGCTCCGGCTGCTGAAGCGGCCCCTGCTCCGGCGGCGGCGCCTGCTGAAGAGCAAAAGCGCGGACGTGGTGGACGTGGCGGTAACAATGACCGTGGCGGCCAAAACAAAGGCCGCGGACGCGGTGGACGTGATGGTGGCCGTGGCCGCCGCGAGGAAGAAGATGATGGCATCATCGAGAAACTCGTGCACATCAACCGCGTTTCGAAAACAGTTAAGGGCGGTAAGCGCTTCGGCTTTGCAGCACTCGTTGTTGTTGGCGATGGTTCTGGCCGTGTTGGCTTTGGCAAAGGTAAGGCACGCGAAGTGCCTGAAGCGATCACCAAGGCAACGGCAGCTGCTCGCAAGAAGATGGTTCGTGTGCCTTTGAAAGAAGGTCGCACACTGCACCATGACGCCAAGGGCCGTTTCGGCGCTGGTAAAGTCACTGTGCGAACTGCGCCAGCGGGTACCGGCATCATTGCTGGTGGTCCAATGCGCGCCGTTTTCGAAAGCCTTGGCGTTGCTGATGTTGTGACTAAATCGGTCGGTTCGTCCAACCCTTACAATATGGTCCGTGCCACTTTTGACGCGCTGACAAATCAGACTTCACCGAAGTCTGTGGCTCAGCGTCGCGGCAAAAAAGTTGTTGACCTTTTGGGTCGCGGCGGTGCGAGCACAACCGAGGCGGAAGCAGACGCTGCCGCCGTAACGGAGTAAGTCCACATGGCTACGATCAAAATCAAACAGATTGGTTCGCCAATCCGTCGCCCTGACAAACAGCGCCAAATGCTGATCGGTCTGGGTCTGAATAAGATGCATAAAGTCGTCGAGCTTCAGGACACACCTGAGGTTCGCGGCGCGATTGCCAAGCTGCCTCACATGGTAGCAGTGGTCGACTAAATCTATCGGGCGCTCGGCAATTGCCGGGCGCTCATTCTTTCAGCGCGAACAGAAGCGAAAGCGAGTGCAAACATGAAACTTAATGAACTCCGCGATAATGAAGGCGCCCGTAAAGGCCGCATGCGTGTGGGCCGTGGTATCGGCTCCGGCAAAGGCAAGACTGCGGGTCGCGGTCAAAAGGGTCAGAAAAGCCGTGAGGGCGTAGCCATTAAAGGCTTCGCCGGCGGTCAGATGCCTCTTCATATGCGCCTTCCAAAGCGCGGCTTTAACAATCCGTTCGGCAAAGATTATGCCGAGGTGAACATTGGGATGGTCCAAAAATTCATCGACGCTAAAAAGCTCGACGGTAAAAAAGACATCTCCGAAGACGCATTGCGTGCCTGCGGCTTGGTCCGGGGCGGCAAAGATGGTGTTCGTCTGCTCGGCAAGGGTGAAATCACCGCAAAGGCGAAATTCGTCGTTGCTGGCGCGACTAAAGGCGCGATTGCTGCGGTTGAAAAAGCCGGTGGCAGCGTCGAAGTGACCGCACCGAAGCCTGAAAAAACCGACGAAAAAGCTGACTGAATTGCAAAAGGATAGGGTCAAGGGTTCGACATCGGGCCCTTGGCTCCCTATCTAACCAGTCTGGGCCGGTTTGACCGGCACCCAACAAGGGAACACTGGACAGACAATGGCATCACGCGCCGATTCAATCGCGAGCAATCTTAGCCTCGCCAATTTCTCGAAAGCCACCGAGCTGCGCCAGCGTATCTGGTTCACTATCGGTGCGCTTATTGTGTTCCGCTTTTTAAGCTTCATTCCGCTGCCGGGGATTAACCCGCTGGGCGTAGCGCAGCTGGCTGACCAGTTGCAGGGCGGCATTATCGGCATGTTCTCGATGTTCACTGGCGGTTCGCTGGAACGGATGAGTCTGATCGCGCTTGGCGTTATGCCCTATATTACAGCCTCTATTGTGGTGCAGATGGCCTCGGCCTTGCATCCGACATTGGCGGCGCTGAAGAAAGAAGGCGCTGCTGGGCGGCAAAAGCTCAATCAATATACGCGCTATGGCACAGTTTTCCTGTGTACCATTCAGGGCTATTTCTTGGCGGTGGGCCTTGAAAGCTTCGCCAGTTCCGCCGGTATTCAGGCCGTGGTTGACCCGGGCTATTTGTTCCGGATCGGCGCTGTCATCAGCCTTGTGGGCGGCACGATGTTCCTGTTGTGGCTGGGTGAGCAAATCACCGCACGCGGCATTGGTAACGGCGTTTCGCTGATTATTATGGCGGGCATTGTGGCACAGTTCCCAAGCTTTGCGTCCAACCTGTTTGAAGGCGGCCGCACCGGTTCGATCTCTCCCACCATCATCATCGGCTTTATCATTATGGTCGTGGTGCTGATCTTGGGGATTTCCTTCTTCGAGCGAGCACAGCGGCGCTTGCTGATCCAATATCCTAAGCGTGCAACGCAGCGCGGCATGATGCAGGCAGATCGCTCGCACCTGCCATTGAAGCTCAACACTGCTGGCGTCATTCCGCCAATCTTTGCCAGTTCGCTATTGCTTTTGCCGCTGACGATTTCGCAATTTGCTGGCAATTCGGTGGACACGGAAAGCGGCGTTGGCGGCATCATCGTGACGCTTAACCAATATCTCCAACACGGTCAGCCGATCTATATGGCGCTCTATGCGCTTGGCATCATCTTCTTCTGTTTCTTCTACACTGCGGTTGTGTTCAACCCAGAGGAGACTGCGGATAATCTGAAGAAAAACGGCGGCTTCATTCCAGGCATTCGTCCGGGTAAACGCACGTCCGATTATCTCGATTATGTTCTGACCCGCATTACCGTGGTTGGTGCGATTTATCTGACGGTTGTCTGCGTTGTTCCAGAATATATGATCGCGCAGACCGGCATTCCTTTGTTCCTTGGCGGAACCAGTCTGCTGATTGTGGTCAATGTGACCGTGGATACGATCAGTCAGATCCAATCGCATCTGCTCGCGCATCAATATGACGGGTTGATCAAGAAGGCGAAGCTGAAGGGCCGCAAGCGCTAAACACGCGCATTAGTTAAGCTTTGAGGGAAGTTGTTAGCTCATGAATATTATTTTGCTTGGACCGCCGGGAGCCGGCAAGGGCACGCAAAGTGCTCGTCTGGTCGAAAATCATGGGATGAAGCAGCTCTCCACCGGCGACATGCTGCGTGCAGCGGTGAAGGCCGGTACGCCTGTTGGCCTGAAGGCTAAGGCTGTGATGGATGCTGGCGAGCTTGTCTCTGATGAAATCGTATCGGAATTGATCGATGCCGAGCTAGAGGCGTTGGGCAGCGATACCGGCGCGATTTTTGATGGCTATCCCCGTACAGAGGCGCAAGCAGGCAGCCTTGATGAAATCCTCGCAAAGCATGGACGCACCCTTGATCACGTGATTGAGCTGGCCGTGGATGTGGATGCTTTGGTAGAGCGGATCACTGGCCGTTTTTCCTGCGCGGAATGCGGCGCTCTTTATCACGACACGGCCAATGCGCCTGCGAAAGAGGGCGTCTGCGACAGTTGCGGCTCAACTGAATTTAAGCGCCGTCCCGACGATAACGAGGAAACTGTGCGTACACGCATGGAAGAATATCGTGCGAAAACGGCGCCGATTTTGCCCGGCTATGAAGCGCGCAATATCGTAACCCGCGTGGACGGTATGGCCGATATTGACGCTGTGACCGGCTCGATTGAGGCAATCCTCACCTAAATCACGGCAAAACCTGTCGCATTGATACTTTCCACGCTCCTCTGCTTGGCCTAGACCATGGGGCAAGAAGGGGAGGGTATGATTCAAAAACTCACTGCACGTGTGTTTGGCGCAGCTGCCATGCTGGCCGCTGGCGCAGCTTTATCCATTTCCGCGCCCATTTCAGCCAAAGTCACCAAGGCCGATGATAAGGGCTTTGTCACACGTGACACTGCCGTGGTGGAGGCTGAACCGAAAGCGGTTTGGCTTGCGCTGATCTCTCCGTCTAAATGGTGGAATAAGGCGCACACATGGTCTGGCGATGCGGCGAATTTGACCTTGCGCCCGCAGGCTGGCGGATGCTTTTGTGAGCGTATCCCAGAAGATCCGGATTCCGATGAAGTGACGCTTGAGGGCAGCGTTGAGCATTTGCGTGTCATTCAGGCTTTTCCTGAAAAAGTGCTGCGGATGCGCGGCGGGCTTGGGCCGTTGCAAAGCGAGCCGGCCACCGGCGTGCTCACGATTGCGATCGGCGCTAATGAAGATGGCGAGGGCACGCGGATCGTGTGGGAATATGTTGTGGGCGGTACCATGCGCTACAAAGTGCCGGTGATTGCCAAGGTAGTTGACGGTGTGATGACGCAGCAATTGGACGCATTGGCAGCAATGCTGGGCCGAATTGATAAGCGGGTTGCTGATGATGCTCCCGCTGTGGACACGCAAGAAGAGGTGGCAGGCCCGGACGAAGATGCCCCTTCCACCGGCGAGGAAACAAAAGAGGATGCCAGTAAAGACCGCATGGCTGAATTGACTGAGGCGGTTGAAGCTTTGGACGAAGAATAAACACGCAAGAAACTAGCCCAGATGCACCGCAATAAGGCGCGCTGGGGATACGGGACGCATAAGTATCATAGAATGCCTCACCCATGGTGGGGTGCAAGCATCAGGAGAAGATACAATGGCAGTTTCCGATCACGTCGATCTCGCGACCTTCATGGCAGGGGTGAAAAAGCGCAACCCCGGCCAGACTGAATTCATTCAGGCAGTGCAAGAGGTTGCTCAAGATATTTACGGCTTTATCGACGATAAAGAAGAATATCACGCAGCCCAAATTCTGCGCCGTATGGCAGAGCCAGACAGGGTCATTTCCTTCCGCGTTTGCTGGGAAGATGACAATCACAATATCCGTGTTCAGCGCGGCTATCGGATCCAAAACAACAATGCGATTGGCCCGTATAAGGGCGGCATTCGTTTCCACCCATCTGTCACCGAAAGCGTGCTGAAATTCCTCGCTTTTGAGCAAACGTTTAAAAACTCGCTCACCGGTCTGCCAATGGGCGGGGGCAAGGGCGGGGCAAACTTCAACCCGCGCGGCAAATCCGACAGCGAAGTCATGCGTTTCTGCCAAAGCTTCATGACAGAGCTTTACCGCCACATTGGCCCTGACACTGATGTGCCAGCAGGCGATATTGGCGTGGGCGGACGCGAAATTGGCTACATGTTTGGCCAGTACAAGCGCATCACCAACCGCTGGGAAGGTGTGCTGACCGGCAAGGGCCAAGAATATGGCGGCTCGCAAATGCGCCCCGAGGCAACCGGCTATGGCGCAGTGTATTTCATGCAGAACATGCTGAAACATGCAGGGCACGATGTTGAGGGCAAGACAGCCGTTATCTCTGGCTCCGGCAATGTTGCAACGCACGCGGCTGAGAAAATCACGCAATTGGGCGGCAAGGTTCTGACCCTGTCAGATAGCGGCGGCTTCATCCATGATCCTGACGGCATAAGCCAAGAAAAGATCGACTTTGTGAAGCAGCTCAAAACGGTCAAGCGCGGCCGGATCAGCGAATATTGCGATGAGTTCAAAGGGGCATCTTTCCATGAAGGCAAGCGCCCTTGGGATGTGACGTGTGATCTGGCTTTGCCTTGCGCAACTCAGAATGAGCTCAATGAGGCAGAAGCCGCGGCGCTGGTTAAGAACGGCGTTCAGGCTGTCTCAGAAGGTGCCAATATGCCTACGACGCTTGAGGGTGTGAAAGTCTTCCACGATGCGAAAATCCTCTACGGTCCGGGCAAGGCTGCCAATGCTGGCGGCGTGGCTGTGTCTGGTTTGGAAATGAGCCAAAACTCAGAGCGCATCAGCTGGAACCACGAACGCCTTGGTGAAATGCTGACCGAGCTGATGGAAGGCATCCACGAAAAATGCGTCGAATATGGCGAGCATGACGGCCATGTCGATTATGTGAAAGGTGCAAATATCGCTGGCTTTAAAAAGGTCGCAGACGCGATGCTGGCCTTCGGCGTCGTTTAACCAACCGGCAACTGCAGAAAGGCTGCGCGTCTATTTAATACGGGCGCGCAGCCGCAGTTCAAAGCCGGGATCGCCGCTGCCGGTATCCCCGCGCATCGCGCCTGTGGGGATCACACGAATATGGGTGACCGCAGGGTCCGTGCCATCGCCGCTATCCGCCGGTACGTAGCTAAAGTCAGTTCCGTCTGTCGAGAAAGCAATGCAGTCGCCTGTGGTGGCCAGTGACACAAATGAGCAGGTCAGCGTTGTGGTTGGCGAGCCATCGGTGAATTGCACCGGCCCGCTGCCGGGCGCGCCAAAATCACTCACAACCAAAGCCAGCTCTGCCGGCAGGGCGTCTGTGACTTCGACAGTGTCGTAATTGGGCGGGGCATTTCCTTGGTTCGTCACATTAATTGTGTATTCGACCAATGCTCCAGGCAGCTCAAAATCGCCAAATGTTCCCGAGGTCGAAAATTTAACCTTCGATGTCGTTAAATCCGCAGCGAGATCGGCGTGAAAAGGCTGGCTAAAAGCAACAATACCGGCACGCTCTGCATCGCCTGCAGCGACACTGCGTTCTGTATCCTGATCCCGATCCTCATCCACACGCAAGGTGATGGAATTGGAGCTGATCGCACAATAGCGCAGCCAGCCACCATCGGCATTTCGGCGCGATAACTTCTTGGCCACAACAACAGATGTGCCCGTGCTGATACCTGTGGAATTGGCGAAGCAACCATCATCCCACCCAAGAATGTTAAAACCCGTTGTCGAAGCGCTCCAATCGATTGTTGTGCCGGCAGTATTGGGGAAATTTCCGCTGTTTCCTGATGGGAAAGCAACCCAGCCTATAACCTCTGTGCTGGGGAATGGGCCGCTGTCCGCTTGGCTGCGGTCGATGGCAAGCTGAAACCCTGTCAACGACGGGTTCTGGGCGACCGAGGTGATGTGCGGCCGAGACGCGGCGTTGGCGACGTCGACTGTCTCACTATTGGTGGTTTGAAGGTGGTGCAAAATGGTGGGCGTATTGGGCAGTGATTTGCTGAAATCCACTGTGTCCCAGCCTGCAATACCGCCGGTAAAACCGGTGCCAAATTGCACGGTGGAGGTTGAATGCAGGCCAGCTTCGATGATTTGCCCATCGGGCAAGACATGGCGGCCCGGTTCAACAGCGATGTAATGCACGGTCATGGCAAGGTGGCGGCCATCCCAATTGTCCGGCTCCACAATCAATTCATCAAAGCCAGTTGTGGTCACATTCTGAACTGTAACCGATGCGGAATTAGCGCCACTTTGGGCTGGCAGAACTATGACAATCGGCGGCGTGTCAAACGTCTGTTGAAATGAAACAAAGTCAGGCGTGCGGTTTGTTCCCAATGTATCGTGGGCCACGAATGTGCCCGCTTCTAGTCGGCCAGCGTGGGCAGCAGAAGGAAATAAGCAGGAGAAAGCGATCGCTATACATAGTAGCGAAGCGGCAATATTTCCGCGAAATAGGAAAGTCCTTCGTTTCATCGTAAATACTGTATATCGAAAAAATTAACGGGGACTTAGGGGTTTACCCCTTTTTACACAGGTTGCATTGGCGGTTGACGAGGGCGGCGAATCATCTTAAGCGCGAACTTCATTCGACAGTCTCGAACGGTCCGGCAGGCAGCAGCTATTCATAGATGTGCGCTTAACCGGATTTTTGCCGTTTTGGCCTCGGGGCATGTGCGAATGTTTTGGAAGCGTTGAGATAGAGATGAGGCCGTAGCGAAAACGCGCTGCATACCCTCAAAATCTCTGTGGAGCATGGAGAAGTAAGTGGCTCGTATTGCCGGGGTAAATATCCCTACAAATAAGCGCGTAATTATCGCGCTCACATATATTCACGGAATTGGCCGGACGACTGCGGTGAAAATTGCAGATCAGCTTGGCATTGATCACAGCCGCAGGGTCCAAGACCTGAGCGATGCTGAGGTTTTGTCGGTCCGCGAAGCGATTGATGCAGATCTCACCGTTGAAGGTGATTTGCGTCGCCAGACAGCGATGAACATTAAGCGCCTGATGGACCTTCGGTCTTATCGCGGCCTTCGTCACCGTAATGGCCTGCCCGTTCGCGGTCAGCGCACGCACACCAATGCCCGCACCCGTAAGGGTAAGGCTAAGCCGATTGCTGGGAAGAAGAAGTAATCACTTTGCTGGCTGGTCGAATGGCCGCCATTACAAGTGGTTTTCCCTGTCTTCTCTCGTATATTTAAGGAATACGTATAATGGCACGCGAAGCAGGTCGGGTTAAAAAACGCGACAAGAAAAATATCTCAAGCGGCGTTGCGCACATCAACGCCAGCTTTAACAACACCATGATCACCATCACCGATGCGCAGGGCAACACCATTAGTTGGTCCAGCGCGGGTACGATGGGTTTTAAAGGTAGCCGCAAGTCTACACCTTACGCAGCGCAGGTTGCAGCGGATGACGCTGGCAAGAAAGCTGCTGACCATGGTGTGCGCACGTTGGAAGTAGAAGTGAAGGGGCCAGGTTCGGGCCGCGAGAGTGCATTGCGCGGTCTTGCTGCTGTTGGCTTCACGATCACTTCGATCCGCGATGTGACTTCGATCCCGCACAATGGGGTTCGTCCATCTAAACGTCGCCGCGTCTGATCCGTAGCTTTATGGCGTCGGAGAAATTCGCCGCCAAATAAGTCCCACAGGATCAGCGCCGCGGTCAACTGGCCAAGCCGATCCTTCACTGCTGATATAAATCCAGGGGAAATCCATGTCCGTCAATATCAAGAACTGGCAGGAACTTAAGAAGCCCAACACTCTCGAGGTTAAAGAGGGCGGGGACAAGGGCCGCAAGGCAACATTTGTCGCTGAACCGCTTGAGCGTGGCTTTGGCTTGACACTTGGCAATGCGCTTCGCCGCGTGCTGCTGTCTTCGCTTCAAGGTGCTGCGATTACGTCGATCAAGATTGAGAACGTGTTGCACGAATTCTCATCACTGGCCGGCGTTCGCGAAGATGTCACCGACATCGTTTTGAACGTGAAGCAAATCGCTTTGAAAATGGAAGGCGAGGGCGTCAAGCGTCTGCAACTTTCCAAAACCGGTCCTGCCGAAGTGAAAGCGGGCGACATTGCTGTTACCGGCGACATTGAAGTGATGAACAAGGATCTCGTGATCTGTCACTTGGATGATGGCGCGACGCTCAACATGGAACTGACCGCTGACGTTGGCAAAGGCTATGCGCCTGCGGTTCAGAACCGTCCGATTGATGCGCCGATTGGTCTTATTCCGGTCGACTCGCTATATTCTCCAGTGCGTCAGGTCAGCTATAAGGTTGACAATGCACGGGTTGGCCAAGAGCTCGATTATGACAAGCTCTCGCTCAGTATTGAGACAGATGGCACAATCACTCCAGAAGACGCCGTGGCCTATGCTGCGCGCATCCTTCAGGATCAGCTGACATTGTTCGTACACTTCGAAGACGGTGTGCCGCAGCCGCAATCAGCAATGATTGGCCAAGCCGCGACCCCGCAAGAAGACGATGCAAACCAATTGAACCGTTACCTCCTCAAGAAGGTCGACGAATTGGAATTGTCGGTGCGTTCGGCAAATTGTCTCAAGAACGACAACATCATCTATATCGGCGATCTGGTTCAAAAAACCGAAGCGGAAATGCTGCGCACGCCAAACTTTGGCCGCAAGTCCTTGAACGAAATCAAGGAAGTGCTCTCCAGCATGGGTCTCCGCCTCGGAATGGACATTCCGGGTTGGCCGCCTGAAAACATCGAAGAAATGGCTAAGAAGCTCGAGCAAGAACTTCTCGGTTAATCACGGTATCGGCGGCGCACCTCTCAGCACTTGAGAAAGCGCCGCCAGCACTGGGCTACCTCGTACGGGCCCCTTACGAACGCGCAGCCTTCAATTGGGCGCGCGCATAAAGGAATAAATTATGCGTCACGGACTTTCACAGCGTAAACTCAGCCGTAAATCGGGCCACCG
>JALZVZ010000253.1 GCA_023299945.1 Altererythrobacter sp.
GGTCCGCGCGGCTTGATCAGGGGCAACGCGGGTGGTGAGGAAAGCGTAAAGCGGCACAACGAACATGCCGCCTGCAATCGCAATCCCTAGCAAGCAGGCGAGCAAAGCCATTGCCATAGGCCAGACGATAAACTCGCTCACGCTCATCAACTCGGTCGGCGCATTGGCGGCCCAAATGCGGCAAACAATGTAGAAGGCGACAACGAATATGCCCATCACAATGACGGATATTGGCGCATAGCGGGCGGATACTTTGCCTTTGAGCAAGGCGTTGATCCCTAATGATCCGATTGCAATGCCGACAGAAAACACTGCAAGGAACAGGCTGGCGACTTCTTTGGAGGCCATAAGCGTGTTTTTGGCCAGCGGCGGGAATTGGATCGTCAGCACTGCGCCAATCGTCCAGAAAAAGCTGATCGCGATGATCGCATAGTAAATCGGGGCATCGAGCATTGTCGACTTAATCAGGGCTTTGGAGGCGCGCCAAACGTTCCAATCCAGTTTTTCTATTTCACCCATCGGCGGTGCGGGCGGGATTTGGCGGCTGCTGATATAGCCAATCACGGAGGTCACAATGATCCCGGCAGCAGCCCATTCGACAGGAATCCATCCGGCCAAAATCGTGCCGAGTAGGATCGCGATATAGGTACCTGCCTCAACCAAGCCTGTGCCGGATAGCACTTCGTCTTTTTTCAAATGTTGCGGCAGAATAGCGTATTTGATCGGCCCAAGAAATGTTGATTGGACGCCGGTCAAAAACAGGGCGAAAAGCAAAAGAGGGATCGCAAATTGATCAACGCCAATACCGCACCACGCCAGATAGAGCCCCAATGCACCGATCAGCATCAAGCCAATCTCGCACATTTTCACCGCTCGAATGATTGCCGCCTTGTCGCGCATATCGGCCAATTGCCCAGCAACGGCTGACAGCAAGAAATAGGGGATCATGAACAAACCGGTCGCAACCGCGCTGAAAATGCCTTCGGCGCGCGGGTCATTATAGACCCCATAGACAACAAACAGCACCATCGCCGTCTTGTAGAGATTGTCGTTAAACGCATTGAGCAGCTGCGTGCAAAACAGTGGCAAAAAGCGACGCCGGCGCAACAGATGCGTGGACATAGTCATGAAATTTGTGTCATTTTTGCTCGTTCTATCCCCATAGACTGCGGGGGTAAGCATTAAAGCAAGCTCGGCGGCGAACAAGCCCCGTCTTGTGCGTTTTGCGATTGAGTTGTTGAAGCTGCCCCTTTTCCCTTAGGGCAAGCCGCGCTAGGGGAAGCTCACGATGCTTAATTTGCCCAACATTTTGACCCTTTCCCGGATATTCGCAGTGCCGTTTCTGGCGTTTCTGCTGTGGTGGCCGGAGTGGCAGCTGGGCTATTTGCTGGCATGGGCGCTTTATGCGCTGATGGGGGTCACCGATTATTTCGATGGTTATGTCGCGCGCTCTACCGGTGCCGTATCCAAGCTTGGGCAGTTTCTTGATCCGATTGCCGACAAGATCATGGTCGCCGCGGTTATTCTGGTGCTGACCGCGCAAGGGTGGATGCGCCATCCGTGGGGCGGGGATTTCCATGTGATCGCTGGCCTAGTGATTTTGATCCGCGAGATTACGGTTTCGGGCCTGCGCGAATTTTTGGGCAGCCTGCAAATCTCTGTGCCAGTGACGAAACTGGCCAAGTGGAAGACGACGTTTCAAATGCTTTCACTTGCCGCGCTGATCGTGGCTGGCGCGCTGCCAATGTGGACCTATGAGGTCGCTGGCACGGTCATCAACTTCCCGCAAACGGTTGGGATTGTGATGCTATGGCTGGCGGCGATCCTGACGTGCATTACCGGCTGGGATTATCTGCGGGTTGGCCTGAAACATATGGATTGAGGCGAACAGGGCCGATTATTCAGATTTCATGAACTGCTTGAAGGCAGCTTGCCCGTGTTCAGCCATATTTGGGTGAACCAAGAAAACCCCCTTTTCGGTCATCACCTTTTCACCACGCACGGTTGATTGAGTGCCAGTTACATCTGCTCTTTCAATAGTGTGACCATCCAAGATGATGGAGCCTTGTGAAATTTTGAAAACATAGCCTCTCAGCGCATATTTCCATGAAGGGAATAGGCCGATTGACCCGATCACAATGAGACAAATCCAACCAACCAAATATAATTGCCAAGTCGGGATTTGATATCGGGTGGGGCTAACTGAATCAAAATCAATCGTCCCAGTCGTGATGAGATCAATCAAGCTTACAGCAGGTAAGCATGTGAACAAAATTGATCCCATAATAAGGGCCGGCAAACGGTTATATTTGTAGGTCCGATCGGTCAATTCAACCCGCCCGCAATTCCTCAGCCAGCAACTCAAACTCTTCCGCACGTGGGGAGTTCTTGCGCCAGATCAGCGTAATTTCGCGATAGGCATTCTTGGATTTGAGCGGGCGCGCGACCACATCTGTGCCGTCCAATATCCCTGCATCCAGCGCCATTTGCGGCAGCATGGTGAGCCCCAGATCATTGTTCACCATCTGAACGAGTGTATGCAGGCTTGTGCCGATCATCGAGGTTGAACCGCGCAGTTCAGGCCGGTTGCAGGCCGCCAGCATGTGCTCTTTCAGGCAGTGACCATCCTCCAGCAATAAAAGGCGCCCATCTTCGATGCCTTTGTCCAGCATAGAAGGCGGGATCACGGCAGGCGGATCGCGCGGATCATCCTTGGGAAAGGCGACCAGCAGCTCGTCATTGGCAATATGTGCCGCCTCGACCTCGCCAGTGGCAAAGGGCAGGGCGAGCAATACGCAATCCACCCGGCCATGTTGCAGGCTTTCGACCGCATCATGGCTGGTTTCCTCGCGCAGCATTAGTTTGAGATCGGGGCGTTCCTTGCGCAGTCGCGGCAGGATGCGCGGCAACATAAAGGGGGCAATCGTCGGGATCACGCTCATGCGCAATGTGCCAGATAATGGCTTGCCGGCGGCCTGCACCAGTTCGGCCAATTCCTCGCCCTCGCGCAGCAAACGGTGCGCCTTGGCGACGACTGCTTCGCCCAGCGAGGTGAAGCGCACTACGCGCCGGCTGCGCTCTACCAATGTCACATCGAGCAGCGTTTCCAGCTCACGAATGCCGGCAGAAAGTGTGGATTGCGAGACAAAGCTGGCCTCTGCAGCGCGCCCGAAATGGCCATGTTCATGCAGCGCCACAAGATATTGCAGCTGCTTGATGGTGGGAAGATAAGTGCTCACTTAGCGTGCATCATTTTTCAGGAGATTCCGGGGCGGTTTCTGGTGCCGCGTCTTCGCTGCCGTCCATCTCCTCTTGAGCTTCCTCTTCTTCAGGGGCCAGCGCCTCTTCCATGCTCGCCTGCATATCATTTATATGCGACATCTTGAGCTTGCCACGTTTTACGGCAAAGCCCAGCTTGCCCTCGACCAATTCCAGCGCATCCTTGCCAAACACATCATAGCGCCAACCCTTGAGGATCGGCAGATCACGAATGCCAGCGGCCAGCGCCTCCATCTCGTCTGATTTGGTGAGCAAGCGTGAGGCGATGTCGATTTCGCGGCAGCGAATTTTCAGGAGCAATTTCAATAGGTCAGCGACCAAAGCTCCCTCTTTACCCAAAGGCGCGCCGCGCTTCATTTTGGTTGGTAATTCGCTTTTGTCGAGCGGTTCTGCGCTTTCCAAAACCTTCATCACCCGCTTGCCAATATCATTCTCGCGCCATGCGCCCGACAATCCGCGAACCTTGCCAAGATCGGCCTGCTTCTTGGGCGGATTAGCGGCCACATCCGCCAGCGTTTCATCGCGCATAATCCGTCCGCGCGGAATATCCTTATGCTGCGCCTCGCCCTCGCGCCAAGCGGCCAGCACTTTTAGGCGGCCCAGCACTTGCGGATTGCGGCCAGAGCTGCGGATGCGTTTCCATGCATTATCAGGATCGGTGATGTAATTGCTGGGATCGGCCAGCTTCTCCATCTCCGCATTCAGCCATTCACCGCGCCCGGTTTTGACCAATTTGTTGAGCATTTTTGGAAAGATCGTGGCCAAATGCGTGACATCGCCAATCGCATATTCGATCTGGCGTTCGGTCAGCGGCCGGCGGCTCCAATCGGTAAAACGCGCGCCCTTATCCACCACAATGCCGAGCCAATGGTCGACCAGATTGGCATAGCCGATTTGTTCTGATTGGCTGATCGCCATCATCGCAATTTGTGTGTCGAACACGGGGTGGGGCGTCTTGCCGGTAAGATTGACGATAATTTCAAGGTCTTGGCCGCCGGCGTGGAAGATTTTCAGCACGTCTTCATTCTCGCACATCAAATCGAGCAGCGGTTTAAGGTCAATGCCATCGGCCAGCGGGTCAATCGCGGCAGCCTCTTCCTCATTGCCGATCTGGATGAGGCATAATACCGGCCAATAGGTATTTTCACGCATGAATTCAGTGTCGATCGCAACAAATTCACTTTTCGCCAATCGCTCACACAAATCGGTCAGAGCATCGGTCGTGGTAATCAGATCATGTATTTTCATGTGTGTCTTTTCTATATGTGAAGCGGTGTGCCGCTCCTCGGGCAAAAGGGCCCAAA
>JALZVZ010000254.1 GCA_023299945.1 Altererythrobacter sp.
CCCTCAATTGCGCGCAAAGCATCATCGACTTGGCCGATGCTGGAAACGCGGTACGGGCCAGAAAGGACGAGCGTGGCCCCATCTGGCGCGCCATCAAGAAGGGCAAAGTCGGCAAGCTCACTCATAAGAAGCCCAATATGCGGGGAAATTGCGTCCTTAACAAGTCGCTCTGCACTCTTTGTGCCCATTGGCAGCGCAATGAGGCGTTGCGCGGGCGCTAAGGCAATGGCATGTGTTTTGGCGAAATTCGGGCCCCTCGCGCCAAAATAAAAAGCACATATCGCAATGACACTTTCGACCACTTTCAACCCAGCAGACATCGAGACACGCTGGTACCAGCATTGGGAAGAAAAAGGGCTGTTTCGCCCTGATCGCCCGAATGCGGAAGCCTATACAATCGTGAACCCACCGCCGAACGTCACCGGCAGCCTGCATATCGGCCATGCGCTCGACAACACATTGCAGGATATTGTGATCCGCTATGAGCGCATGCGCGGCAAGGATGCGCTATGGGTGGTCGGAACAGATCACGCAGGCATTGCGACACAAATGGTGGTGGAGCGCCAGCTGGAAGAACGCCAAGACAAACGCACCAATTATTCGCGCGAAGATTTCATCAAGAAAGTCTGGACGTGGAAAGAGGAAAGCGGCGGCACAATTACCAAGCAGCTGCGGCGTTTGGGTTGCTCGATGGATTGGTCACGCGAACAGTTTACGATGGACGAGCATTTCACCGATGCGGTGCTCAAAACCTTCGTCGATCTGTATAATGACGGGCTGATTTACCGCGACAAGCGGCTGGTGAATTGGGACCCGAAACTCAAAACCGCGATCAGCGATCTTGAGGTTGAGACGCAGGATATCAAAGGCAGCTTCTGGCACTTCAAATATCCGCTGGAAGACGGCGTTACGCTGGCTGATGGGCGCGATTACATCGAAGTTGCGACCACGCGCCCTGAAACCATGCTCGCCGATATGGCGGTTGCCGTGCACCCGACTGACGAGCGTTATGCCAGCGTCGTGGGCAAGCATGTCGTCCTGCCAATTACAGGCCGCAAAGTGCCTATCGTCGCCGATGAACACGCCGATCCTGAGCTTGGCAGCGGCGCGGTAAAGATCACACCGGGCCATGACTTCAACGATTTCGAAGTGGGCAAGCGCGCAGGGATTGCCGCTGGCGATATGCTCAACATGCTCGATGGAGAGGGCAATGTTTGCCAGACCTCCGACGCGCTTGTGCCGGACGAATTTCTCGGGCTGCACCGCTTCAAACGCGATAAAGTAAGCGGCGCGCGCGAATTGGTGATTGAGCGCTTGAAAGAACAAGGCTTCCTCATCCCCCACATCACCAAAACGAAAAAAGGCGAAGAGGTCGAATTGGACGCAGAGCCGCGCACCATCGCCACGCCTTTTGGCGACCGCGGCGGCGTGGTGATTGAGCCATGGCTGACCGACCAATGGTATGTCGATGCAGAGACCCTTGCGGCCAAACCGATTGAGCAAGTGAAGTCCGGCGAAATAGAGATCATCCCTAATACTTGGGAGAAGACTTTCTTCAATTGGATGGACAATATCCAGCCGTGGTGCGTGTCGCGCCAATTGTGGTGGGGCCACCGGATTCCGGCTTGGTATGGACCGAAGAAAGTAGATAATGGTTTTGCGTATTCACTTACAAATAAGCTTGAACGTCAACCATTCGTTGCTTCCAACGAGAAGGATTTGCAGCAGCAACTGAACGATTATTATCCTGAAGACCAATTCGAGATTAAATTCGTCGAGACGGCAAGCGAAGTCACGAACTGGTTGTGGAATGATAGCGGCGAACGAAACATCATTCCCATTTACCAAGACCAAGACGTTCTCGACACTTGGTTCTCATCCGCGCTGTGGCCCTTCGCTACGCTCGGCTGGCCGAATGATACCGATCTTGTGCAAAAGCACTTCCCCAATAATTTGCTGATTTCCGGCTTTGACATCCTGTTTTTCTGGGATGCGCGGATGATGATGATGGGGCAGTATAATATGGGCAAGGCCCCATGGCCCAAGCTTTATTTGCATGGATTAGTGCGCGCAGCAGACGGTGCCAAAATGTCCAAATCCAAGGGCAATGTCGTCGATCCGCTCGGGCTGATTGATCAATATGGCGCGGATGCATTGCGGTTCTTTATGGCCGCGATGGAAAGCCAAGGCCGCGACATCAAAATGGATGATGAGCGGGTCAAAGGCTACCGCAATTTCGGCACCAAGCTTTGGAATGCGACGCGGTTTTGCCAGTCCAATGGCATTGGCGCATCCTCCACTTTGGCCGCCCCCAAAGCGCGGCTGGCGGCAAACCAATGGATCATTGGCGAGGTTCAACAAACGGTTGAGAAGCTGGACGCTGCCATGGCCGATCTGCGTTTTGATGCTGCCGCAAACACCATCTATCACTTCACTTGGGATAGGTTCTGCGATTGGTATCTGGAGCTGATCAAGCCGGTGTTTGCTGAAGGCGCGAGCGAAACGGCAGCGGCGGAAACCCGCGAAGTTGCTGGCTGGGTGCTCGATCAAATCCTCGTCATGCTGCACCCCTTCATGCCGTTTATCACAGAAGAATTGTGGCACGCCCAAGGTGATCTCGCTGGCACAAGCCGCGCGGATTATCCGATCATCACCGCCAAATGGCCTGAGCCGCGCGCGCAGGTCAGCAAAGCGGCCACCGACGCGATCGATTGGGTAATCGACTTGACCAGCAATGTGCGCAGCGCGAAAAACGAACTGGGTATTCCGCCTGGTGCAAAACTGCCTGCGTTTTTGCCTGCGCCATCGGACATTGCGAGCAGCACGATTGAACGATCATCCGCCGCGATTGAACGGCTGGCGCGCCTAACGCCGGTGACGCTTGGCGATGCGCCTGATGGCCCAGCAATGCAGATCACGGCAGGCTCAGATGTGTTTATCGTGCCGCTGGAAGGCATTATCGATATCGCAGAAGAAAGGGCGCGGCTTGCCAAAGCCTTGGAGGCCTCTTCTAAGGAAGCCGCATCGCTCGAAGGGCGCCTCTCCAATGCGAATTTCGTTGAGCGCGCCAAACCCGAGGCGGTGGAAAAAGCCAAAGCTGATTTCGCGCATCACTCCGCCGAAGCAGAGCGATTGAAAGCGGCGCTGGAACGATTGGGATAATGTGGCGAAATTAGTCCTCGCCACTGATGATTCCGGCGAACCGGAGATATTCGCTTCTCTGCAAGGCGAAGGCCCAAGCTTGGGCATGCCCGTGGCCTTTATGCGCCTGTCGCGCTGCAACCTTGCCTGCACATGGTGCGATACCGCATACACTTGGCATTTCGACAAGAGCCGCGAGCACCGCGACGGCATCATTTTTGATCGCAAATCCAATCAGCTAAGTCTCAATGTCGAGGATGTCGCAGCGCGTATTTTGGAGCTCGGCCAAAACCGGCTTGTCATCACCGGCGGCGAGCCTTTGCTGCAAACGGGCGCTCTCGCCGATTTGCTCAAACTCTTGCCGGATATGGAGATTGAGATTGAAACGAATGGAACAGTTAAAGCAAACTCTCACGTCGATATACGGGTAGACCAATATAACGTCAGCCCAAAGCTTGCGCATTCAGGCAATCCAGCGGAACTCGCATTGATTGAAGAACGGCTGGATTTTTATGCCAGCGACCCGCGCGCTTATGTCAAATTTGTGATCGCTCAGCCTGATGATGTGAACGAGGTGCTGGCGTTAAACACGCAATATCGTTTCAAAAAAGGCCATGTGTTTCTGATGCCTGAAGGCACAGACAGCGAGACGTTGCGAAAACGCGCAGAATGGCTCGCGCCGCTATGTTTGGAGCACGGCTTTCGCATGTCCGACCGCTTGCATATCCATCTTTATGGAGATGAACGCGGAACTTAACCCTGACTGCGCCAGCGTTGGACAACGCGAGACACTGTTTCTTCCTCGCCGCCCGATGAACTCCAAAGCTCGACAAAGCTAGGATCTTCAGAGGCTGGCCGCTTGTTCTCTTCGAGATTGTCGAAAGACACGCGGATTGGAATGGCCACACCTTCGCCGCAAACAATACACTCGCGGTTGCGCAAAGCCGGGATCGCATCAAGGAAACCGCGCGCGCCTTCTGGCATGGCGGACCGCACGAAATCTTGGTCGCGGTCATTGTTTAGACGCATCGCGATAATCGTGCCGCACTGTGACAAAACACCCTCAGCAAGATCGGAGGGGCGCTGAGTAATCAAGCCCAGCGAAATGCCGTATTTCCGGCCCTCCTTGGCAATCCGGCTCAGGATGCGGCCCACAGATGAGCCGTCTGCATTGGCAGAATTGGGAACGTAACGGTGCGCTTCTTCGCACACGAGCAGAACCGGGCGGGTCTTTTCCTCGCGGCCCCAGATAGCAAAGTCGAACACAAGCCGGCTGAGAACAGCAACAACGGTGGAGGTAATATCAGAAGGCACGCCGGATACATCGATGATCGAGATCGGCTTGCCCCCGCCAGGCATACGGAAAACTTTCGCAATGAAGTCAGCCATCGTATCGCCGACCAGCATGCCAGAGAACATGAATTGATAGCGCGGATCGGCTTTGATTTCCTCGAGCTTGGCTTTGATACGCATATAGGGCGCAGTTGTTGTCGCCTTGTCCAGCTTGCCCATTTCATCTTGGACGGCGTTCGAAAGGTCGGACAAAAGATAAGGGATGGGCGAATCCACGGTGATCTTGCCAATGCCTTGGGCAAGGCGGTTCTTCGACCGTGATCGCAGCAAGCATTTGGCCAGAATATCAGCATCGATTTGCCGCTCATTGCCATCGCTGGTCAGCAAAACTTCGCAATGTTCTTCAAAGTTCAGCAGCCAATACGGCATGTCGAGATTGGACACATCGAGGATGTTGCCGGTTTGACGGAAAGCGGCAGAATATTCGCCGTGCGGATCGACCATCACAATATGGCCCTGCGGAGCCGCCTCGCAAATGCGGTGCAGGATCAGCGAAGCACTGGTTGATTTACCGGTACCGGTTGAGCCGAGCAGTGCAAAGTGCTTGCCCAGCATTGCATCAATATAGAGGCCAGCGCGAATATCCTTGGTCGGATACACAGTGCCAATGGTGACATTGGCGCGGCCATCGCTGGCGTAGATTTGTTCAAGGTCGGCAGTTGTCGCTGGATAAACCAAAGCGCCTGGCACAGGGTAGCGGGTCACACCGCGGCGGAAACCGTTGATGCGTCCAGTGAGCTTTTCCTCAGCGCCTTCGCCTAGAAAATCGATATTGGCGAGGATACCGCCATCGGATTTACGGTCGCGGCGCTGGTTGCGTACACTGGCCAGCAGCCAATTGTTGCCGACCTGAATTTTGATCTGACTACCGACTTGTCCGGCCATCGCAACAGACGCATCATCATCTTCGAGACATTCGTTGAGACGCTGCAAATCAATAGCGATTTGCGACCCTGACCCAGAGATTTCCAGCACAACGCCAATTGGCATGCGTGCATTGTCTTGCTCAGACATATCTGCCGCTCCAGCAGGCGCATTTCCGCCGTGCCCGTTTGCGTCAAAATTCTGATTGGCCATATCGGTCATGTGTAGCCCTAAACCCAATTGTTAATCCAAGCCGCAGCTATAGAAGAAATAGGGTTAAGAACGCGTCAACGCTAAAGAGTGCATCGCAGGACTAATGAACACATACGCAAGTGCCGCGCGCTTAAGCATCGAGAATTAGATCATCGAAAACAAGCGGCCCGCGACCCAGCCCATGCCGATCGACAGCATTACAGCGACAAGGCCGTAAGTTAAGGACCAATCCTGAGAGGACAATTCAACAAATCGCCCCACGCCAGTCTTGCGCACATTCACATCCGCCACCGCCGAGGCAATCACGCGCCCTTGTGAAATAGCAAAGGTTTCAGCTGTGTATTTGCCGGTTGTGACGTTGGATGGCAGCGCGATGCGCGCCTGATACAACACTTGCTCGCTGACGCGGACACCGCGCATATCCTCATTATAAAGGCCCAGTCGCTCACGTTGATCCACCAATCCTTCAGCAAAGCGGCGCTGCTTTTCCGGATCGATTTGGCCTGACGGGCTAAGCTGAATAAAGTCAGTGCCCAGCTCGTAAATTGCAGCAGTTTTCTCATCAACGATTTCAGAAACAGGCCGCGATGCAGCCACCGCAAAGAAGGATGGAGCGGAACGGAAATCCGATGATGCCGCATTCACCCACATTCCAACAAAGCGTTCTTTCTCGCGCATGCGGATTGGCTCAGCTGGCCCTTTGAGCACAACGACGATGTCATATTTTGCGCCAGCGCGCCGGCCAGCAGGATCGAGGATTGCGCCAAACAATAGCAGCTCTGTGCCGACAAAGCCTTGGCGAACCTTTACGTCATTTTGCGAAACCTCTGGCACCAAAATCGCATCACGCTGGCCCGATAGAGCAAACATTGCAAAGATAAGAAACAATGATTGGAATGCGCGGGTCATAACGGCGCAACCGTGAAAATCTCATCCGGCTGAACGCCCAATTGATACAGCATCCGGGCTGCCACCGCGAGCACCACAGCCGCCAAAATCAGGCGCAAAATTTCTGGCCGTGCCTTCATCGCGATTTGCGTACCGAATTGTGCGCCCATTACCGACCCCAGAAGCAGCAAGCCAGCCAGCACGATGTCGACGGCCTTGGTCGTGAGCGAATGCATTATCGTGGTGGCCATGGTCACAAATAGGATTTGGAACAGCGAGGTGCCGACAACGACATTGCCGCTCATTCCCAAAATATAAAGCATGACAGGCACGAGGATAAATCCGCCGCCGACCCCCATCAGCATCGTCAAAATACCAACGCCAACACCGAGCAGCAAAGGGCCCAAAGGAGAGATATACAATCCAGATCGATAAAACCGCCAGCGCATTGGCAGAGCGGCAATGACCGGGTGATGGCGTCGTTTGCGCACCGGCTTTACCGCGCCAGCTTTCTCTCTGAGCGTGCCCAAAGCCTCGCGTCCCATCAGCGTGCCAATCGTGCCCAACATCACCACATAAAGCACGTTAATGACCACATCGATTTGGCCGATTGCTTGGAAAAAACGGAACAATAATGCGCCGAATATCGCGCCAATAATACCGCCCGCGACCATCACCATGCCCATGCGGTAGTCGACGCCATTGCGCTTATTATGGGCCAGAACGCCCGACACGCTGGCCCCTGTTACCTGGGTTGCAGCAGAGGCTGCGGCGACGGTTGGCGGAATGCCGGAAAAAATCAGCAGCGGCGTTGTTAAAAACCCTCCGCCAACTCCGAACAGGCCAGACAATACTCCCGTAAGCGCGCCAAGCAGCACGATCCAAAGACCGTTTACTGAAAGGTTCGCAATGGGGAGGTAAACATCCATCCCTCTCGCCTAGCCCAGCGCGCGCTAGGATTAAACCCGCACCGCGTCTTTATGCAGAAACAATCACTACAAATTGGCGGTTTATGCCAAAGGATAACGCAAAACCAATTCCTTAGAACCGCGTGGAAAGCGCCACTGCAACGCCGGAACCCGGCTGCGCATCGCCCGCCACTTTCGCGCGGTAGCTGGCTGACAGGCGCGCCTGTGTCTCGCCCAGGCTCAAATTCACACGCATGGCTGGGCCAATATCGACACGGTGCACGCCCTTTTGTGCCCCGGCAAAAGCTGCGCCGCCGACCTCAATCTTGGCCAAGTCAAATGATGCAATTTCGCGCAAGATATGCGCCTGACCATCGGCAAATGCGGTGCTGTTCTTGCCGGTGACATAGCCCGCCTGACCGTAAGCCTCTGCGGTTAAGCCTGCGGGCAATCTAGCGGTTGGCAGCTCTGTGGTCACAAAGGCTGCGGCGCGGGTAGATAACCTCCGCCCTGATGCGGTGCCAGTTGACTGCCCCGCTGCCCCTGCCGCTGACCGCAAACCGCGCGCTTCGGCATGTAGGCGAAGAGGCAATTGGGGCAGCAGCCTGGCTGACAATCCGGCGGCGACCTCTTGCTCTTTGCGGCCCTCTAACGAAGAATATGCACGCAGATAAGCGCGCGGACGGCGGGCATTGCTGGGCTGCAATTCATAGCGCAGAACCGCGCCTGCTTGGCTCGCTCCGTAACTTGGCGCTTCGCCAAGCGCGACCAGCGGCGAGCCAGAACCCTGCCGCCAGAAAGTCCAAGCATCCAGCGACCAACGGTTAGCGTCAGCCTTGCGCGCAATTGCCAAGATTTTTGGCTGCGATGTAAGGGCGTGGGCATTGGAGGGCGGCACATTCGCGCCGCGATCCACCCTTGGCACAGGCATATAGGCCATCGCGGCCATCCACATCAGTTGATGAGGAGCAGCGGTTTGCACTCTCACTTCAGTGCTCGAGGCTAGCATCAATAGCGGCGCATCTACGCTCCGGCTATGTGCCTCAATTGTCCAATAGGCGGGAGG
The DNA here is from genome assembly GCA_023299945.1 of Altererythrobacter sp. Classification (GTDB taxonomy): domain Bacteria; phylum Pseudomonadota; class Alphaproteobacteria; order Sphingomonadales; family Sphingomonadaceae; genus Erythrobacter. Next base: position 8,434 of record JALZVZ010000254.1, read on the forward strand.
ATTGAGCTGCGGCGCAGAACTCATTGCACTGGCCTGCGCGCTCACTTTTTCGGTTGCTTCTTTGGGCTCAGCTTGCTCCGCTGTTGCAGCTTCAGCGGCAAAGATTTGCGCCGACATTGGCTCCAAGGCTGTTGGCATTTGCGGGAATGGCGTCTCCCACAACACTGCCCGCGCCAGCGCCCATGTGCCCGCCAGCAGGCCCAGCATAATCAACGGGCGGCCTTTTGTGACGCGCGCCTCCAATTCGCGCCCCGCTGCCGCATGCGCTGGCTGACGATCAAGCGCGATTGTGCCGGCGGCGTTCATGTCAACTTATCCAAATTGAAGTTTTGAGCGCGCTCCATCTTCTGGAAATGATTGAATTTTTCACCCACACCAAAACCGAAAACTGGTTCGTCATCCAATATCCCATCGGTTTGTTCCCAGATTTGGAACTCTCGCCTGCCTTTTTCCGCGCGCGCCGGATGGCTGAAATGCGGTGTCTTGTCCCATTCAACAGCACTGCCGAGCAGCACCCGAACGTAAGCAAACAAGGCTCTTCGTCCCGCCATGATTGCAATGATATTGGCGAACGGGACACGCAAAATCGCGCGCACGCCTTCAACAGCGCCATATTCGCGCGCGGTAAAGGCAAAGCGCATCGCCCCGCGCCATGCAAAGGCGGCAAAATTGGCGGTCAATAATATTTGCATTAGCGGCGTCAGCGGCATGGCTTCGCCCGCGCCCAGCATACTCGCCGTCCAGCCCAGCACGCTAAGCGCCAGCAAAATATAACCCGCCAGCATGACAAGGGCCGACAATGGCCCACGCCGATCACGCACACGCATCCACAGCTCCGCCAGCCTCACCTTACCCCCCGAAGTCCAGCCGAGCCGGTCCCAACCTTGGAACGCGATCCCATGCACCCAGCGGGTTTTTTGCCGGACGATGTGATCAAGCTTTCCAGGAAAATACGCACGGGTCGCGACCAATTCGCCATTGCCATGCCGCCGCCGCACGAACGCCCATTTCGCTCCAAATTGCGCAAGATTGATGCCGAGCTCATAATCCTCGGTGAGGGAATTTGTGTTGAACGGCCCATCCTTGCCGCGCATTTCCGCCAGTCTATCCAAAGCGCTGCGTTCAATTGCGCAGCCGACACCGGCACCGGGCAAAGCAGCACCGATGGCTTCGCGCACGACCATGCCCTTGCCGTGTGCCTCGGCAAATTCCTCGCAATAATGGCTGCCAAGCCAGCGGCTATGTTGCTGCGGTATAGGCAGCACGGGCAGTTGGGCGAAATCTGCGCGCGACACGGCATCATCCAATAGCGCCAGACCAGCGGGATCGACCATGTCTTCTGCATCATGGAACACAACCATGCGCGCCCGCGTGCCATGCCGCGCTTCCTCCGCCTGCAATGCACGGTAAAGCCGGTTCAAACAATCGGCCTTAGTGCTGGGGCCAGCGCGGTCATGGATCACCAAGCGCAGACGCTGATCGCTGCCCGAAGCGCGCATAACGGCAGCAATTGTTTTGGCGTCATTGCGGTAGCAACCGATGTAAAGCCGCACATTTTCCTGTGGCCATGCCGCCAGAGTGTGCGCCACCGTATCACCGATCACGCTTGATTCGTTCCATGTTGGAATAAACACTGCAGCATTGCCGGACAAAGGCGCCATAGACCACTCTGCCCCGTCGATTTTGATAGTATTCGCGCGGCCAGTCAGCCGGAGCCAAAACCAATAAATATCAACTGCAAAGTCATCAATTGCACCAATTAGAAAGAAAATCGCTGCAAATAAAAGTAATTCATTTTGAATTAGAGCAAGCCACTCCCAATAACTTATATATTGTATTGCCAAGACTTGTCCGATCACCTTTGTTTAGGTTATTTATTACTACCAACATTCTTTCCTTGCAACGGATCAGTTTCTACTAAAAAGAGTGTGGCAATCATGACTGAAAAACGCCTCTCCCCTCGCTCCTTATTTGCCCCTGTTCGCGCACTTTTTGTCGGTGACGCATCGGCTGGCATTCTCCTGATCATTGTGGCTGCAGGTGCAATGCTGGCGGCCAACTCGGCCCTAGCGCCCGCCTATGACCAGCTGATCAATGGTAAATTTGCGTGGTATCCGCATGCCAAGCTCAGCTCGGTGCATTACATTGTAAACGATGGGTTGATGGCGGTGTTTTTCTTCGTCGTCGGGCTCGAAGTGAAGCGCGAGGTCGTGTGCGGACAATTGGCTGATGCCAAATC
>JALZVZ010000255.1 GCA_023299945.1 Altererythrobacter sp.
CGGGCTGCATCGGCAACTTCGCGGCGAGTGATTTTCACTGGATTGGCGGGAAAATCAGGGTCAGGCCAGCCCAATGCGACCGCTTTCATGATGACTTGATCATCGGGAATATGGGCATGTTCGCGCACAACGGGGCTTTGCATAATGCCTTGGCTATTGATCACGCAGCCAAGTCCGCGCGACCATGCCGCATTGACCAGCGCCGTGGTCACGGCTCCGCAATCAAACGGCGTATCGTCGCTGCCTGACAATTCCTTGTCATAGGAGATAATAACGCAGACGGGCGCATCAAACTGGCGGAAACCGCGCAGGACCCAATCCTGACGTTTTTCCTTGTCGCCGCGTTCAATCCCCATGGCCTCGAACAATTGCACCGCGCAGCCCACTTGGCGGTCACGGTGGACGCCTGCAAACGGCTCGCCCATGCGGAACTCGCGGCTATCGGGCTCGCCCGCCAAAATGCGCTCTGTGTTGCCCTTGCGGATGCGGTCCAATGGCTCGCCCGTGATCACATGGAAGTGATAGGGCTGGGTGTTCATCGAGGATGGCGAGCGCATGGCCAGCGTCAGCACGTCTTCGAGCAATTCTTGCTGCACGGGCTTATCAAGGTAACCGCGGATCGAGCGGCGGCCCATGACGACATCATCATAATTCATATTGGAAAAGTCTTTCGGATTGAGAGAGTTAGGCTTGGAAATAAGGCGCATCGCCCGCGACGGTCACGCGCTCCATAACGCGGCGGGCGGGGAAATAATCGGATACGGCAAGGTGCTGGCACACGCGATTATCCCAAAAGGCGATCGAGCCCTTGCGCCAGCGGAACCGGCATTGAACTTCTGTATCCATCGCGGTTTTGTAAAGGTGGGCGAGCAGCCAGCGGCTTTCCTCAGCGGATAGCCCTTCGATGTGGCTGGTGAAGGCGGTGTTGACGTAGATCACTCGCTCTCCCGTTTCCGGATGGGTGCGGATCACAGGGTGGCGAACCGGCGGGAATTTCTCGTGCAAGTCTGCGGGCGCTTTATCGAGGCGGCCAGCAAAGACGCGGGCGATGTCATGTACGGCGGTCAGCCCCTCGCACATGCGCTTCATTTGCTGCGACAAGCGCTCATACGCCATGTGCATATTGGCAAAGCAAGTGTCGCCGCCAACCTCCGGCACTTCGCGTGCCATGAGGATGGAGCCAAGCGAGGGCTTTTCGCGCCAGGTGACATCGGAATGCCAGTAGTTTTCTTGGCCGCGGCTTTTGGGACCGTGGGCAATGCGGAGGACTTCAGGATTGGCTTGATCCTTGGGCGTTGCGGGATGCACTTCCAGCTCGCCAAAGCCCCGCGCAAAGGCAATGTGTTGCTCCTGCGTCATGTCCTGATCTCGGAAGAATATGACGCCATGTTTCAGGAGGGCAGCGCGAATAGCGGGAATATGGTCAGCGATATTCGCCGCCGCCAGATCAATGCCGAGTATCTCTGCGCCGACAGCAGGCGTCATTGGCTGGATATCAAGCGCGCCAGTGTCCAAATTGCTGCGATCAAAAGTCGTCGCCATCATGCCTCTCCCGTGGTCATCTGGGGAGTGTGGGCGATCATGGGAGGGCGATCAAGCCGCTTTTTGCAGTTCCAGATCAAGCCGGTCCCAAATCTCAACCAAGGCCTGTGTCAGGTCGTCCATCATTTCGGCGGTGTGCATCGGGCCGGGGGTAAAGCGTAGGCGCTCTGTCCCGCGCGGCACGGTGGGATAATTGATCGGCTGCACGTAAACGCCATATTCCGCCAGCAGAATATCGCTGATCTTTTTGGCTCGAATAGGGTCGCCCACCATAAGCGGGACAATATGAGTGACCGTGTCCATTACAGGCAGGCCAGCGCCGGAGAATTTGGTTTTCAGCGCAGCGGCGTTTTCTTGCTGTGCGTCACGTTCCACGCTGGAGGATTTAAGGTGTTTTACAGAGGCCAATACACCTGCGACCAACACTGGCGAGAGCGAAGTGGTGAAGATAAAACCAGGAGCATAGCTGCGGATGCAATCCACGATCTTGGTATCGGCCGCAATATAGCCGCCCATGACGCCGAATGCTTTGCCCAGCGTGCCTTCGATAATGTCGATACGGTCTGCGGCTTCATCGCGTTCAGAGATGCCGCCGCCGCGTTTTCCGTACATGCCAACCGCATGCACTTCGTCGATATAGGTGAGGGCGTTGTATTTTTCGGCCAAGTCACAAATCGCGTGAATGGGCGCGACATCGCCGTCCATGGAATACACGCTTTCAAAGGCGATAACTTTGGGCGTATCGGCGCTTTCTGCGGCCAGCATTTCTTCCAAATGCGCCATATCATTGTGACGAAATACACGCTTTTCGCAGCCGGAATTGCGTATGCCTGCGATCATGCTGGCATGGTTGAGTTCGTCAGAGAAAATAACGCAGCCAGGTAGCAATTTGCCCAGTGTCGACAGGGTCGCATCATTGGAAACATAGCCGCTGGTGAAAGTCAGCGCCGTTTCCTTACCGTGCAAATCCGCTAGCTCTTCCTCAAGCTCCACATGGAAATGCGTGTTGCCGCCGATGTTGCGCGTGCCGCCAGAACCCGCGCCCACATCGTGCAGCGCGTCTTCCATAGCGGTTATGACTTTTTCATGCTGGCCCATGGCGAGGTAATCATTGGAACACCAAACCGTGATCGGTTTCGGGCCATTATGCCCGTGAAAACAGCGCGCATTGGGGTAGGACCCCTTATTGCGCATAATGTCGATAAAGACGCGGTAGCGCCCTTCCTCGTGGAGGCGGTCAATTGCCTTATCGAAGACTTGATCGTAATTCACGGGCGTATCGTCCTATTACCCCGGCGTCACTGCGCCAGTATCCTGAGGCAGCATTTAGGGATAAAGCAAGCGTTTTTCTAGCACGATCTTTGCGAATGGATCGCAGGAGGCGATCTTAAAATCGATCAATCTGATCGATGCCGTGATTGGAGAGAACGGGGGCAAGGTTTTCAAATTCGTCCAACGTGCCTGTTGTCACTGCTAAGTTGTTGTTTAATTTTCTAAATTCTTGGTTCTTGGTCAGGTGTACAATGCGCTGAGCGATGCCAGCGGCACCGTCGATAAATTGTACCTCGCCGCCAATTACCTCGGCAAGCTCGCTCTTGAGCAAGGGAAAGTGCGTACAGGCCAGAACTACAGTATCAATATCTGCACCGCCATCGGCGCGGCGCAAAGCGGCAACAGCGCGTTCAATCACGCTCATATCGACTGCTCGACCGCGCAATTTTGCTTCTGCCACATTGACTAAATCGGGTGCAGCAACGCGGATCAGGCGCTTGTCGCTGGCAAAGTCTGCTTCCAAATTATCAACATAAGCCTGCCGGATGGTGCCTGCCGTGCCGAGCAATCCGATCGTGCCGGTTTGGGTCATCGCAGCTGCTGGCTTAATCGCAGGCACAGTGCCCACGACGGGTATCTCAAGCACTTCGCGCACCATGCCCAGCGCAATCGTGCTGGCTGTGTTGCAAGCGATACAGGCGAGGCGCGGTTTATAGCGTTCGCTCATCCGGCCCAGCAGGCCAGCGACACGGGCGGCGACTTCTGCCTCAGTTTTCGTGCCATAGGGAATGCCCGCCATATCAGCGGCATAGATTAGCCGCGCATCCGGCAGTGCCTTGCGTACTTCGGCAAGCACAGTCAGCCCGCCAACGCCGGTGTCGAGCAGCAATATCGGGGCAGATGGGTCGGAAATGGCGGTATCTCGCAAAGGTTTGCTTGTGGTGCCTGCACCTTTTACTTAGTCATGGGCAAAAGAAAAGGTGGGCAAGATTAGTGTTTACGATTGAAATGCTGTGGGCGGTTTTGCTGGGTTTTGTCTCTGGCTCTATTCCTTTCGGTCTGCTGCTTACAAAAGCGGCGGGGCTGGGCGATGTGCGCGATATTGGTTCGGGCAGCATTGGCGCGACCAATGTTTTGCGCACCGGCAATAAAGGCCTGGCGGCAGCGACAGTGCTGCTGGATGCAGCGAAGGGCGGCGTGCCGGTTTTGATCGCTGCGCATTTTTGGTCCGGTTCTGAGGGGCTGTGCGCTGTCGCAGCCGTAGCGGGGCATTGCTTCACCCCGTGGCTGAATTTCAAAGGCGGTAAAGGCTTTGCGACGGCCGCTGGCGTTTTGCTCGCGCTGGCTTGGCCGGTGATGTTGGTGTGCGCAGGCATATGGGCTGCGACATTGGCGCTCAGCCGGATTTCCTCCGTTTCTTCCATGAGCACTGTGGTGGCAGCTCCTGTTGCGGCGTGGCTAATGGATTATCCCGCAGTTATCGGGCCTTTGGTGGCTGTGGCAGCGATCGTTCTTATCCAACACCGCGCCAATATCGGGCGTTTGATGCGGGGCGAGGAGCCCAAGATCGGTTCTGGTAAGTGAAGGCTTCGGCACTCACCCAAGAAGAAGCATTCGCGCGCATCCGGCTTTTGCGCAGCCCCTATATCGGCCCCGTCAGCTACCGCCAATTGTTAGCGCGCTGCGGCAGTGCGGTCGCGGCATTGGAGGCTCTGCCGGAATTGGGATCACGCGGAAAACGCCAATATCGCGCGGCGCCAACGGGCAAAATTGATGCAGAGATTGCAGGCGTCAAAACCGCCGGTGCTCGTTACCTTTTCCACGATCAACCCGATTATCCTGCATTGCTCGCCGCTCTCGACTCTGCCCCGCCAATCATCACGATCCGTGGGCGTTTAGAACTCGCCTCACAGCCCTGTGTTGCCATGGTTGGCGCGCGCAATGCCTCTGCTGCTGCGGCGCAATTGGCGCGGGAGTTTGCGGGCGAATTGGCAGACCTTGGCTTTACAGTGGTATCAGGTCTGGCGCGGGGCATTGACGGAGCCTGTCACGAGGGTGCGTTGGAGCATTCATCCAAGGCCACAATCGGCGTAATCGCCAGCGGGATCGATATTGCCTATCCACCGCAGCACACAGATCTGCAGGAACGGGTAGCGACAGAAGGCTTGCTGATCGCGGAACAGCCGCCCGGCACGCAGCCGCGCGGGCCCAACTTCCC
>JALZVZ010000256.1 GCA_023299945.1 Altererythrobacter sp.
TATGATGCGCCAGATGATCAAGGGCACAAATGATAAGGATAAGGGGCAGCGGAAGACTGGGTAACGTCCGATATTACCATATCCCGCCATAAAGCGGCCCTTCCGCTAACGACCCACTTGCGGAGAGACGAAAGCCGGCCAAGCCAGAAGTATCAAGACCTCGCTGTCAATCTATCCTTTCTGCACTCATGACACCTCCAAGGATGTCTTGTGATCGTCACCGGCGACTTCTCATGGATCCTCACAGGCTTCTGCACAAATAGGCCGACATGCCCAGAAGGGCAGGTTGTTAGTCGGCCACGCCTATGGGCATAAAGGGGTTCAAGGAGAGACAATTATGAACCCTATTGTAACATACCCGGGAAGAGCGTTTCGCGCAGTTATGGACCCAAGCGCCAATCCATTGCAGCATCTTCACATTGCACAAAGATTTCAAATCATGTGCGTTTTAGGAATTATGTGGACGACAATTTTCTGTCTGGGAGCCGGTGCATGGCTCTATTATGGCGAATTGATGGCATTTCATATTCTCACCGCCTTCGGAGCGTTAGTCACAGGATCCACTTTTCGTTCGGCATCATCGCAAACGAAAACTTACCGCGATTATCCGCGCGAGGACGGGACTGCGCGTTATGATGATGTGTGGGGCGCGAGCTAACCTCTAGGCAAACAAACCATGACTAGAACCACTGTTTGGTACGATGCCAGTTGTCCGCTCTGCCGCCGCGAAATTTCGTTAATGGACCGGTTGGACCGAACGGGTCGCATCACTTTCATTGATGCAAGCGACCCGGCGACAAACTGCCCAATAGCTCGTGCTGACCTTCTTGCTCGGTTTCATGCGTCGGAGAACGGCCAGCTATCATCAGGCGCGGCTGCCTTCGGTGCAATGTGGCGAGCGATACCGGTCCTGCGGCCAGCTGGTTTGGCCATGAAGCTTCCCGTAGTAGAACGCTTTTTCGAATGGCTCTATCTGCGGTTTCTGCAGAACAGAACAAAGCTGCAGCGCTTGCTAGGCTGATCGGGGATGTTAGTTTTCAGGATTCCAGATGTCTGGCTATTGTGCAAAAGATCATCTTAGCCCGCAGTATGCAAAGTCGGTATCGGCGTCGGCACCCAAAAAAGGAGGTCTGGGTCGGACAGATTGCTTGCCTGTTTAATACCCGGCTTCGATCGCAATCCGAATAGCATCGGCGTTGGTTCGTACCTCTAAAGCATTCAACAATGCTGTTCGATGCAGTTTCACCGTTCGCTCGTGAAGCCCCAAATCAAAGGCAATCTGTTTGTTGAGTTTGCCCGATGCGACCTGGATCAAAACTTGCATTTGGCGTGGTGACAAAGTGCTAATTTGGGCAAGCGCCTTTTCCCGCCTGAGTTGTCTCGCAGTCTTGATGTTCTTAGTGACTTCAACCTGTGAACCCAGATAATACTCGAGCTCGCCTGATGAACCAAATATGGGCGCGATCATCAATGCGTTGCGGAATGGCGTTCCGTCCTTTTTATAATTTAGGATTTCCACCATGACTGGCTGGCCGGCCTTTATTCCGTCGCGCAAAGCTGCTGTCAGCTCAGGTTCGGTTCCTTCGCCTCTAAGGAAACGGCAATTATGGCCTTCAATCTCATCTCGGTCATAACCGCTCAATTTGATGAAGGCGTCATTACAAGCAATGATTGGATTGTCGGGCAAACGCGGATTGCTGATTACAGCCGGGATAGGGCTCCCTTCAATCATTGACGATGGATCCATACCCCGTTGATAGCGCGAATTTGATGTCAGGATCAATACACCTTTGGGTAGTGTAAGCGGTGGCTAGGTTCTGCGCTTATTCGTATACCGCAGAAGCCTGGAAGAACTGGATTAGAGCGGTCTCCAAACACGCGCGGAAAGGCGACTTCAGAGCGAGGTCACTTGCTTAGCTAAAAACTTTGATTGACCGCTCCCACCTCGCATCCCAGACGTATTGCTTTGGCCTTAGCTGGGCCGGTTCCGGTCTGTCTGCTTTTTAGCGATTGCGGTACGAATGCGGACATTCCCTTACCGACCCATTTGCGGACTTTCGCTCTCATCCAAAACAGTTTGCGGGGTGTCGTTCAATTTCTTCTAGCTTTAGGTCGTTTACTCGATCAAATCCGTCCAAATGAGATCAAACCGGGCGAGATATTTGCGCAGCCGGTCAGCATCATTGCTGGACTTTTTATGAACCCTCGATGCTGCGAAGAGTGTCCGACCTGCTTCGGACATTGACCGGCTTTCACGGCAAACCCGAATGACTTCAGCCAATTGGACACGGTCGAACGGATCGAGCGAGTCTTGAGTTTTAGGGCTCAAGAAAGCCAAAATATCATCGGTTCGACTGCCAGCGTTTTCGCCCGACCATAAAAGCTCAAGGCGCGCCACTTCTGATTTCACATCGCCTGCATCGATCCGGCCCGCCGCGCTGAGCGTGGCCATGCGCGTGATGCTGGCGGCAAGATCACGGAAATTGCCTGCCCAGCGCGCCGCAGGACTTGTAGCAAAAGCGAGGTAGGTCTTGCGCGCCTCAGCATTGAATGTCGCCCGCTCTCCCTCGCGCTCGGCGTAGCGTTCCAATTCGTAATCCAAGTTGGGTTCGATATCTTCGCCGCGCTCGACAAGACCCGGCAGGGTAAAAGTCCATAGATTTAGGCGCGCAAACAAGTCCTCGCGGAAAGTGCCAGTGGCCACCGCCTCCATCAGATTGCGGTTTGTGCCCGCCATCAATTGGAAATCGCTTTCCACTTCCTTGTCAGAGCCCACAGGGAAGAACTTACCCTCTTCGATTGCCCGCAAGATCATCGCCTGCTCATCAAGGCCCAACTCACCAATTTCATCAAGGAACAATACGCCTTTGTCGGCACTACGCAGCAGACCGTTGCGATCTTGAACAGCGCCAGTAAATGCGCCTTTCTTATGGCCAAACAGCGCGGACATGGCGCTGTCGCCTTTCAACGTGGCGCAGTTAACCTCGACATAGTCGCCGCTGACTTGATGCCGCATTTTCTTCAACTCAAAGACACGCCGCGCCAATTGGCTTTTGCCGGCCCCTGTAGGCCCCATCAGCAATAAAGGCGCACGGCTGCGCACAGCCACACGCTCAATCTCATCGATCATAGTATTGAACACAGCATTGCGGGTCTCAATCCCGCTTTTCAGAAATGATGTGCTTTCCTGCGCATCGGCGGCGAAGCGGGTCGCAATGCTATCGTAGCGTGACAGATCCAAATCGATCGAAGCCCATGTTCCAATCGGTTGGGGAATGCCGCGTTGCGGCTGTGTTTGCAGCAATTTGCCGGGCAAATACCTCGCCTCTGTCAGCAAAAAGAGGCAGATTTGCGCGACATGCGTTCCAGTGGTGATGTGGATCAGATAATCCTCATCCTCCGGCGCAAAGTGCATTGTGCGAGCGAAATCCAGAAGCTTTCCATAAACCTCCTCAAAATCCCATGCATCCTCGAAATCCAGCGGATGTTGGATCACTTCGGTTTCCGGCGAGACATCCGCAATATCCTTTGCGACATAGTCGGCAAGCCGCTGGTGATAGGTACCGTGAAGCATGATAAAGCGGTCGACCTTGAGATCGTCCTGCATGCAAATACTGACCGAAGGGCGCCACTTATTCCAGCGTGTCGGCCCGAATTTAGCGGCATCGAGGGTTGAACCCAGAAAGCTAATCACTGTCGTCATTGCTATCCTATAGGATAAATTACGATATTAAGCGATAGATAAATTTTGCGACAGGAATTGTGGCCAAGCTGAGCAATTTATTATTTTTCATTTAAATTCAATGTTTAAATAAAATATTCAATGCCGAAATCCAGCTTGGCACGCTGCCTGCAGAGCCATGCCTGTCAGATCGTCGAACATCTGACATCAGCGCGGACCGGGGCGGCTAGAATGGGCTAGCCGCCCCAAAGGCCTCCAACACGGAGATGCGCATTTTTGAGATTTAGAACGATGGAAAAGACTTACGAATTCGAACAGCATGAGGGCGGTGCCCCGATCAAAATGTGGACGCGCGGCGTCCCCGTTGATGATGGCGCACGGCGTCAGCTTTCAAAGGCTGCGCAAATGCCATTCATCTTTAAACATGTCGCCGCAATGCCCGATGTCCACGTTGGTATTGGCGCAACCGTTGGCTCGGTAATTCCGACCAAGGGCGCGGTCATTCCCGCAGCTGTAGGCGTTGATATTGGCTGCGGCATGATGGCGGCGCGCACATCTTTGATGGCAAGTGACCTCCCCGATAATCTCGAAGGGATCCGCTCAGCAATCGAAGCCGCTGTTCCTCACGGTCGGTCTGCTGGTCGAGGCAAACGCGATAAAGGCAGCTGGGGCAATCCGCCTACAGCTACCGTCGATGCATGGGCAACGCTCGCGCAGCGGTTCGGCTATATCGTGGCCAAATATCCTAAGCTGAAAAACGCCAACACAGTGGTCCATCTCGGCACGCTGGGAACAGGCAACCACTTTATCGAGCTGTGCTTGGATACCGAACAGCGCGTTTGGGTGATGCTTCACTCTGGCTCGCGCGGCATCGGCAACGCAATTGGGCGTTTCTTCATTGAACTGGCGAAGGAAGATATGCGCAAATGGCATATCAACCTACCTGATACAGACCTTGCCTATTTCCCGGAAGGGACCGACCATTTTGACGATTATGTCGAAGCGGTCGAATGGGCGCAGGATTTTGCCAAGCTCAACCGGCAGACGATGATGACCAATGTCATCGCCGCGCTGCGGGCTGAGATTGCCAAGCCGTTCGATGCGGAATGCGAGGCGGTGAACTGCCATCACAACTATGTGACGCGGGAAAACCACTTTGGCGAAAACGT
>JALZVZ010000257.1 GCA_023299945.1 Altererythrobacter sp.
CCGTGCCAGACCTCATTAAAATGGGTTGGTCCACGCAAGAGAAAATGGACGCCATCGTTCAGCGCACCCGCAGCGGCGGCGGCGAGATTGTTGGCCTGCTTGGCAATGGCTCAGCCTATTATGCGCCTGCAACCAGCGCGATCCAAATGGCAGAAGCCTATCTCAAAGATAAGAAGCGCGTTCTACCATGCGCAGCCTTCCTCGAAGGGCAATACGGCGTCGATGGCCTGTATGTTGGCGTTCCGATTGTGATCGGTGCTGGCGGCGTTGAGCGGATCGTTGAGATTGAACTCAATGATGATGCCAAGGCTGGCTTCAAAGTGAGCGTCGATGCGGTCGAGGAATTGCTGGTGGCGTGTAAGGGACTGGATAGCTCGCTGGCGTGAGCTCAGCTTCCATCCTCTTTCTTATGATAGTAGCGACCCTTTTCTTAGGGCTTGGGTTTTACCGTAACGATAAAGTCGCCTTGGGGCTGATCGCTTCCGTCATATTGATGGCATCTTATTACCAATGGTTTGACGGTGCTCGCGGTCTTGCTGCTGAAGAATGGGGAGCGCAAGCGGCACCCGTGTTCTTTTTAGTTCTAGCCGCAATCGGCATCAGCGCATTTGTGGTTGGTCGGATGTCGCGATTGATTTTTAAAAACGAATTGGACGGCGGAGCCGTCTCGATTGGAGAGTAAATAGAATGTCCATTCTCATCAACAAAGACACTAAAGTCATCACGCAAGGCATGACCGGCAACACCGGTACATTCCACACCGAGCAAGCGATTGCATACGGCAGCCAGATGGTTGCCGGCGTAACGCCCGGCAAAGGCGGAAGCGAACATGTCGGCGTGCCGCAGTTCAACACTGTTGCCGAAGCCAAAGCGGCAACCGGCGCAACGGCATCGTGCATTTATGTGCCGCCTCCGTTCGCGGCTGACGCAATCTGCGAAGCGATTGATGCAGAGATTGAGCTGATCATTGCGATTACCGAAGGCATTCCCGTGCTCGACATGGTGCGCGCGAAAGCGGCGCTTACCGGCAGCAAATCACGCCTGATCGGCCCGAACTGCCCCGGCGTTCTCACGCCCAATGAATGCAAGATCGGCATTATGCCCGGCTCAATCTTCAAAAAAGGCAGCGTCGGCGTTGTCTCGCGCTCTGGCACTTTGACTTACGAAGCCGTGCATCAGACCACGATGGTGGGCCTTGGCCAAACCACAGCGGTCGGCATTGGCGGTGATCCGGTCAACGGCACCAACTTCATCGACGTGCTGGACCTCTTCCTTGATGACCCTGAAACCACTTCGATGATCATGATCGGCGAAATTGGCGGATCGGCCGAAGAAGAAGCCGCGGAATTCTTGAAACAAGAAGCCGCCAAGGGCCGCAGCAAGCCTACTGTGGGCTTCATCGCAGGCCGCACGGCTCCTCCGGGACGCCGCATGGGCCATGCCGGCGCGATCGTATCAGGCGGCAAAGGCGGCGCAGACGACAAAATCGCGGCAATGGAAGATGCGGGCATCCGTGTCTCGCCCTCGCCATCCGAACTAGGCACAACTCTGGATGCTATGCTGAAGGAAATGGCCTGATTTATCTGGGATACCCCGTGCCAATCAAACGGTGCGGGGTATCCCAATTTCCCCTCTCATCCTCCCCCAACGGCGCATAGTCACATAATGCCAGCGCCATCTCACCCAAAGGTCACTACCCATGGGCAATGAACCGCTAGACTTTCACCCAGACTTTGAAGACTCTGGGCCTCAGCCGGGCCCTTCATGGGGCAATCCGCGCTGGCCGCGCGTCGGCGGAGATGCAGAGGATGATCTGACTCAGGCGCTCGACCCGACAGTGATGAAGATCACGGTCGAAAAAGCCGCAAAGGCGGCGGGCAAAAGTTTCGACGCCGATGCCATTCAATATGCGTCTGATCTGTCGAACAAAGTCATGACTTTGGTTCGGCTCTACCGCGTGCGCGGACATTTGGCGGCAAAGCTTAATCCGCTTGCCCTGTCGCAAGATACAGACGAACCGGAGGATTTGACGCTCGCCTTTCACGGACTTGAGGGCAAAGAAGACGAGGATGTCTTTGTCGGCGGCGTTCTGGGTGTTGATTGGACCACAGTCGGCGCGCTGCACAAGCGCCTGCGCGAGGTATATTGCGGCGCGGTTGGCCTTGAATATATGCATATCGCCGACACCGAAGAGCGGCGCTTCCTGCAAGATAAGTTCGAAAGCCCGGGCGAGACGATCCAGTTTACGCCCGAGGGTAAGCGCGCCATTTTGGCGGCAGTTATTCGCGGCGAACAGTTCGAGGCATTCCTCGGCAAGAAATATGTCGGCACCAAACGCTTTGGCCTAGATGGCGGCGAAAGCATGATCCCTGCGCTAGAGGCAGTGATCAAATATGGCGGCTCTACTGGCGTGCGCGAGATCATTTACGGCATGGCTCACCGTGGGCGTCTCAACGTGCTCGCCAATGTTATGGCCAAGCCATATAAAGTGATCTTCCACGAATTTTCCGGCGGCAGCGCGAACCCTGAGGATGTGGGTGGTTCTGGCGATGTGAAATATCACCTCGGCACCAGCACTGATCGCAGCTTTGACAATATTGAGGTTCATATGAGCCTCGTCCCCAACCCCTCGCACCTCGAAACGGTGGGGCCGGTGGTGCTAGGCAAAGTTCGCGCGCAGCAGGCGATACGCGATGATCTGGACAAAAAAGAGCAAGTCCTGCCGGTCATTATCCACGGCGATGCCGCCTTTGCGGGCCAAGGCGTTGTGTGGGAAAGTCTGAGCCTGTCAGGCGTTAATGGCTATGACACTGGCGGCTGCTTGCATTTCATCATCAACAACCAAATCGGCTTTACCACTTCACCCAAATTTGCGCGCAAATCGCCCTACCCCAGCGATGTGGCAAAGGGCGTTCAGGCACCAATTCTGCATGTGAACGGCGATGATCCAGAGGCAGTGACATTCGCTTGCAAGCTGGCGGTAGAATATCGCCAGACGTTCCGCCGCGACATTGTGATCGATATGTGGTGCTATCGCCGCTTTGGCCACAATGAGGGCGACGAACCCAAGTTCACCCAGCCGCTGATGTATGATGCGATTGGCAAACACCCAAAAGTGTCGGATATTTATTCCAACCGCCTCAGCGATGAAGGCGTAATCGGTGATGCTGACGTTGGCCAGTTGCGCGATGATTTCGTCGCCGGTTTGGAAGAAGATTTCGCTGCTGCCAAAAGCTATAAGGCCAATGAGGCCGATTGGTTTGGCGGACGCTGGGCCGGTCTTAACAAGCCTGCTGATCCGGAAAGCGCGCGGCGCAATGTCGAAACTGCGATCGAGCCAAAGCTGTTTGAAAGCCTTGGCCGCACGCTGACAACTGTGCCTGATGATCTCACCATTCACCGCACTTTGGGCCGCGTGCTCAAAGCCAAATCGGACATGTTCGAAAGCGGCGAAGGCTTCGATTGGGCGACCGCAGAAGCGCTCGCTTTCGGCAGTCTGGTAACAGAAGGCTATGGCGTGCGTCTGTCTGGCCAAGATTCAGGGCGCGGCACATTCAGCCAGCGGCATTCTGTCTGGGTCGACCAAAAGGATGAGCGCAAATATATCCCGCTCACAACT
>JALZVZ010000258.1 GCA_023299945.1 Altererythrobacter sp.
GATCTGCAGAAAAGTTCGAATAGTAATCAATTACATTATCGGGGCCGCGTTTTTGTTGCAGGACCTCTGTGATAACGGCGGCAATATTTTGATCAAGAGCGCCAGCCCAACGATCAGATGAACTGATTATGACGCGGCCCTGCGCTTCACGCGATGCAATTCCGCGTGGCTTAAGGTGATCTGCAATAGTGATCGGACCAACCAAGACCATGGGGCCGCTTTCAATCATCATTGCTGGGTTAGATGAGGCTGGCGCCTCCAGAACGAAATAACGCGGGGCAGGGGTAGTGGATGCGCAACCAGCGAGCAAAACCAATCCAAAGCCACTTAAAATTGCGCGAAACCTTGATCTTGGATTTGTCATTCGTCTGCTCCCTTGTCGGATTTCCCTCTGATGAGCGATTCCGGTTGTTCTTCTAATAAAGTGGTCAGCCTGTTGATCGATTCTGCTGCTGCTGACATTTCACGCAGCGCATTGACCAACTCAATTGATACTGGATCCTCGCGGTCCAACCTCGATTGGGCTAATGCCAGTGTTTGATCGACATTTGATAAGGTGGAGTCGAGCCTAACCAGCGTATCCTTATTAAGCTTATTTGAAATGGCCGTTACGGATGTACCGCTTGTCGCCAGCAATTTGCGCATTTCATTTGTTGTTCTGGGTAGATCCCTATCGGCGAACTGGCCAAAGCTATCTGCGCTGCGTTTGACGCTGTTCGTCAAGGCCGGCAATTCAGCAAGCGTTGTTTGCAGATCCTCATTGGCGAGTACCTGATTAAGTGAGCCAAGTGTTTCGGTTAATTGGGTGACAATTTGGTCGATTGGAAGTTTCTGTATCGATGCAAGAAACTCTCCTAAGCCAGTTTCAACAGTTGGCATTTCGGGATATTGATCGCGCTTATTTCCCAATTTTCGGATGGCCTGATCTGGATGGAAATCTAAGGAAACATAGAGCTGCCCCGTCAATAGGCTCTGGGATTCTAGCGAGCCTCGCATCCCGTTTTGAACCAGCGGTTTGAAGAGGTTATATTCGCCCTCCTTCAATTCTGCATTCTGCATTGTCTCAGGGAAGATGACCAATATCACGCGCGGGGTCAGTGACATTCTTTTAGGGTCATAGACGCCTTCAATGGATTCCACTTGCCCAATTTCAATGCCGCGAAACTTAACTGGCGCACCGACATTGAGGCCGTTTACGGAGCTGTCAAAATAGGCAACAAAGCGCCGTTCTGCTTTGAAAAAGTCCTGGCTACCAAAATAGAATACCGCTGCCACCACGAGCAGGACAGCGATTATAACAAACGCGCCGATTGATTTCACATTTGCTTGTTTCATGACGATTCCAGTGTTCCAGATGGCTCTGAGCCGCGATTAAGAAATTCAGCAACTTTTGCTGTAGGTGGATTGCGCCTCAACTCGTCAATCGAGCCTAACGCGGTTTGTGTGCGTGCATCGGCATCTACGAAAATGCCTCGATCGCCTATGGCAAAAATACTGGCAAGTTCATGCGTAACCATGACGATAGTCGCGCCTAGCCCGTCCCTCAGCTCAATGATAAGATCATCCAACCGTTTTGAACTGATCGGATCGAGGCCTGCTGATGGTTCATCAAAAAACAGAATTTCCGGATCGAGAGCCATTGCTCTTGCAAGGCCTGCTCGCTTCTTCATGCCGCCGCTAATCTCAGAAGGATAATATTCTTCAAACCCGGCAAGCCCTACCAATGAAAGTTTGAACGATACGATATCGGCAATTTCGGCGTCCGAATAATCTGTATATGTCGACAAGGGTAAGGAGACGTTCTGAGCGAGCGTCATTGAGCTCCACAAGGCGCCGCTTTGATACAAAACTCCAAACTTACGAGACAGCGCCTTTCGACGTTCTTCATCAGTGTTCCAGAAGTTTTCTTTGTCGTAATAGATGTCGCCTTGCTTAGGCTTATTCAGCCCGATCATATGCTTAAGCAAGCTGCTTTTCCCGCTTCCGCTATCGCCCATTACTACAAAAATTTCACCCTTCTTCACATTGAAGTTCAGGTCACGCTGAATGACAAAATCTCCATAGGCCATGGTGAGATTATCGACTGAAATTTTATATTCTTCAGGGTCCATTTTAAATCCCCAACGCATTTGTAAGGACCGCGAAAAATGCTGTTGCAAAGATAATGGCGACGATGCCACTAACGACTGCGCTGGTTGCGGCATTGCCGACGGCCGAAGCGCTTCGTCCGCTGCGCATGCCTTGCATACAACCAGTGATAGCAACCAAAATTCCGTAGAAGGATCCCTTTACGACCCCGATGGCGATATCACCAAGGTCGATAGATCCTTGTGTTTGGGTGGCATATTCAATCCCGCCAAGATCAAGCAATAAGACACCAACCAAATAACCCCCAAACATGCCAATCGCATCAGCATATAGAACCAATAAAGGCGTCATAATTGCAAGGGCAACCATGCGTGGCAGTACGAGAAATTCGATGGGAGAGAAGCCGAAAGTTTGCAGGGCATCAATTTCTTCGTTCACTTGCATAGTGCCCAATTGCGCAGCGTATGCCGCGCCGGTGCGGCCGGCTAATATGATCGCAGTCATCATTGGTGCGATCTCTCTGGTTAAGCCAAGGGAAACCAGATTTGCCACATAAAGCTGGGCGCCAAATTGCTCGAGTTGGACAGCGCCCATGAAAGCAAGGATGACGCCGAGCAGAAGATTGACAAGTCCGACAATGGCGAGAGCCTGTGGCCCCACGGCATAGATAAAGGAAAGCAAATCGGATTTCTGATATTGGGCTTTCCCGCGGATCATTTGTTTTAAAGCGCGCAGAGATTGGCCCAGAAAATCCGAAACTTCTTTTGCCTCTTTAAAAAAGGAAAGAGTGCCTTTCCCAACCCGCGTCAGAATATCTGCACCCGGCTTGTTCGCGTCTTCTTTATCCGCTGCAACAGTCGGCTGAGCGATGGTGAGTATTTTGGCCGCTCCCGCAGGAAGGTTTGAATAATCCGAAATACCCCCTTCTTTTCGAATGATCTCATCCGCAATGCGAAGTGCGGCCAATGTCCTGCTGGTCCAGGCATCACCGTCTAAGGTGTAGCGAACCAGAGAGAGCTTTTCCGTTTGAATTTTTTGAACCAATTTTGCGCCAAGTTCGCGCGCATCAATCAGTTCACTGTCGATGACGACCGAAAGTGCGCCCTCGGCATTGGCAATGGAGTAGGTCATTTTACAGACGTTGCCCTAAGGAGTGAGAGCGGAGAAATTTTGACGTGGAAAATGCTGCATGATCTAGCATCAGGCGACCGGTCAATCGGGGTTCTATAGTTCTTCGTTGCACCGCAAATACTTTCCTTTGAATTTAGATGCGTACGACATGGGAAAAGTTACATGGATCAGTTAAATTTGTAACGTTTGATGTGCGGGCCGCATCAAAGAAATGCTGCCCTATATGTTCTGCTCATCCAAGTTCAGTGAAGCTAGGACATTAGAGCGGTTGCATCATTCCCTTCAATCCTCTGAAAAGAATATAGAAAATGACAAAGCGTGTTTGTGAAATCATATTGGATGTTATCGCACCTGTAAGCACTCGGCAATTTTTTGGGATGACGGGCGATACCTTGAACCCTCTGTTGGATGCAATTCGTCGTGATGGACGTTTTGAGTGGATGGGTGTCCGGCATGAGGAAGCAGGCGCCTTTGCTGCCGGCGCTCAGGGCAAATTAACCGGAAAATTGGGCCTGTGTGCCGGTACAACCGGACCAGGTGCATTGCATCTGATCAACGGGCTTTATGATGCAAAGCGGGATCGCGCACCGGTTCTTGCCATCACAGGGCACATCCCAACCTCTGAACAGGGTTCGACCTATTTTCAGGAAACTAATCTCAAGGCAATTTTTGAAGATATCTGCGTCTATAACCAATATGTCAGCAGCCCAAACCAAATGCCTCGAATGATCCAGCAGGCCGTTCAGATGGCTTTGACTGAGGGTGGGGTTGCCCACCTTTCAATCCCTAGCGACATTATAAATCAAGAAGTCCCTGAATCTGATCTTTATCGTGATGTTCTGGTTTCCACGCCTACAATAATGCCATGCCCTCACGAGCTTGGAAAAGCGGCTGAGGTTTTGAACAAGGGCGGCAAAATTGCGATCCTTGCTGGTGATGGCTGCCGTGGTTCGCGCGATGAATTGCTCGAATTGGCGCAAAAGCTAAACGCACCCATCATCCGCACATTGCGCGGGACCGATGTGATGGAGAACAGCAATCCACATTGGATCGGCGGGCTGGGTATGCTGGGCTCACCTCAAGGTGTTGACGCGATCGAGGATTGCGACACGCTGATCATGCTTGGGACGGACTTCCCCTATGGCATGTTCTTGCCCGGTAATCGCAACATAATTCAAGTGGATGTGAAGGCCGCGCATATCGGACGGCGCTGTGCCGTAACCGTAGGGATCATTGGCCACGTGCGCCCGACGATTATTGAGTTAAACAAGCTGGTTAAGCCGAACACTGAAACGGCCTATCTGGAAAAGCTACAAAATCGCCGCGTAAAATGGGATAAAACCATGGCGAAAAAATCGTCATTGGAAAATCGCAAGATGGTCCCCCCGCAGGCCCTAACTCGTCTTGCCTCTGAACTTGCAACGGATGATGCGGTGTTTGTGGTTGATGTGGGCGAGGTTACGGCATTTGCCGCTCGCCATTTGCAAATGCGCGGTAAGCAAAGGTTGCTAGGATCGTTCAATCACGGCTCTTTGGGCGTGGGCATGCCGGGCGCGATGGGCGCGCAAGCACTCGACCGTAATCGTCAAGTTGTCGCACTATGCGGAGACGGTGCCTTCGGCATGATGATGCAAGATTTTGTCACCGCCGTTCGGTATGAATTGCCGCTGACATGCATCGTTTATAACAATGAAAAGCTTGGCTTCGTCGAGCTGGAGATGGAGGCGACCGGTTTCCCCAAATATGGCACGAAATTGGTCAATCCAGATTTTGCTGCATATGCCGAGGCATGCGGAGGTAAAGGGATCACCGTCACCAAGCCCGAGGAATTGGAAGCGGCAATCAAAGAGGCCTATGCTTCAAAAATGCCCTATATTCTGGATGTTAAGGTCAACCCGAACGAGCTTATCATGCCGCCAAAGATCGATCCAGCGCACGCATGGGGTTATAGCTTGGCTAAACTCAAAGAACTATTCGTAGAGAGCGAGGACCAGTAATGGCAAAAGCAACATCAGCTTCTAAGAGCGCGGGTCTGCGCGGGCACCAAATTTTACATAATGGTGCGCTCAATAAATCAACGGCCTTCACGGCGCAGGAACGGGACGATCTGGGGCTACGCGGCCTTTTGCCCTATAGCGTTTGTTCGCAGGAAAACCATCAGGTGAGGGCGCTCGAAAACTTGCGACGCAAAGCCTATGATATTGAGAAATACATTTTCCTCAGCGCGCTTCAGGATCGCGATGAGACGCTTTTTTATCGTACCGTAATCGATAATATCGAAGAGATCATGCCGTTGATTTATACGCCAACGGTCGGTCAGGCGTGTAAGGAATTCGCTCATATCTTTAGAAGGCCCCAAGGTTTCTACATCACCCCTGATGACAAGGGACATATCCGCAAGATGCTGGATAATTGGGACGCTGATGATGTTAAAGTTACCGTTGTTACCGATGGCCAGCGCATTTTGGGTCTTGGCGATCTGGGCTCCAACGGTATGGGCATTCCGATTGGTAAGTTGGCGCTATATACAGCGTGTGCGGGCATCCATCCCGACCAATGCCTTCCGGTAATGCTGGATGTTGGCACCAATAATGAAGAGCTTTTGAACGACCCGCTTTATCTGGGTTATCCAAAAAAGCGGCTAGAAGGCCAAGCCTATCTAGATCTGGTCGAAGAATTTGTCGAAGCGGTGATGGATAAATATCCTACGTCCTTGTTGCAGTTTGAAGATTTCCTAACGCCTAATGCGTATAAATTGCTCGATATCTATCGGGACAGGATCCTGTGTTTCAATGATGATATACAAGGCACCGCTGCTGTTTCATTGTCGGGTGTCATCGCGTCCAACCGCGTAACAGGCAATAATTTCAAAGATCTTCGGATCATGTTTCTTGGCGCGGGCTCTGCTGCGACGGGAATTGGCGATCTCATGCTTGCGGCCTTTAAGGCGCAGGGTTTGAGCGAAGAAGAGGCGATTAAACGTCTCTGGTTTGTGGATCAGAATGGCCTAGTGGTAAAAGCCCGCGACGATCTGATGAGCCACAACATCCCTTATGCGCATGATTATGATCAGCTTGGTTTTGTTGAAGCGATTGAGGATATCAAGCCTCATGTTCTGATCGGTGCAACTGGAGCGCCTGGCACATTCACCAAAGAAGTGATTGAGGCCATGTGCCGGATAAATGAGCATCCAGCCATTTTCGCACTGTCTAACCCAACATCGCGGGCCGAATGTACTGCTGAGCAAGCTTATGAA
>JALZVZ010000259.1 GCA_023299945.1 Altererythrobacter sp.
GTTTTTGTGATCATCTCCGGCGTGGCTGTGATCGGCATGGCGGACAATGTCTTGCGCCCGATATTGGTGGGCCGCGACACAGGCATTCCCGATTGGATCATCCTGATCACGACATTAGGGGGTCTGTCTTGGATGGGATTGTCAGGCATTGTCGTGGGGCCATTGGTGGCCGGTCTGTTCTTGGCTGGCTGGTCGATCGCGGATGAGCGGCGCGGCGTGGCTGATGCGCTTGAGACGCCCGCTTAAACTATGCGCCAATTCGTCAAGCCAGGATCGCAAGAAGAGAAGGTTGGCCGCCTGATATTGGCCGCTGTGCTGGTGTTGTTTTTGCCAAGCCTGCCGCTGGGCAATTACCTTGCTTATCCCTTTGTGATCCTATCGACATGGTTTCATGAAATGGGCCACGGGCTGACTGCGATCATGCTGGGTTTCAATTTTGAAGCCCTAGAGATTTACTCCAATGGGTCTGGCGTGGCGCTCACCAGCTATCCGCAAACCCCTTCCAATATTTCGCGCGCTCTGATCAGTGCAGGCGGGCCAATGGGGCCAGCCTTTGTTGGCTCTGCGCTGATTATCGCCAGCCGTGATCCGCGCTTTTGGCGGCCCGCATTGCTGGGGCTGTCGGCGGTTATTGGCATATCCACGCTGATCTGGGTGCGCAGCTGGACGGGCTGGCTGGTTCTGCCCCTGACGGGCCTTGTGATGGCTGCGATCGCGCTGAAAGCGAGCGAAGGTATCACCCGCTTTACCCTGCAATTCTTAGGCATTCACGCCGCGCTATCTATGTTTGGGCAATGGGACTATTTGCTGATGGAAAGCGCGGTGATCGGCGGGCAGCAAATGCCGTCCGATACAGGCGCGATTGAACAGGCCTTGTTGCTGCCGCATTGGCTGTGGGCGGGGCTGATAATTGTGAGTGCGACAGCGATGATCTTGGCCAGTTTAAAATATGCGCTGAAGCCTGTGCTGCCGCAAAACCGTCAGCAATTTAAATCGTGAGCGCGCCTGCAAATAGCTATGACACGATTGTGCTGGGCGGCGGCGCGGCGGGCCTGTTTTGTGCTGGGCTAATTGGGCAAGGTAACGAAGGACGGGCCGGCAAAAGCGTGCTGGTGCTGGAGAAGGCCGGGGCGGTCGGCAAGAAAATCCTGATCTCCGGCGGGGGGCGCTGCAATTTCACCAATTCCGGTGCGAGTGCAGCGAATTTCATCTGCGCCAATCCGCATTTCGCCAAATCTGCATTGGCACGCTATACCCCTGCGGATTTCATCGCTCTGGTGGAGCGGTATAACATTGATTATCATGAGAAAACGCTTGGTCAGCTGTTTTGCGATGGGCGTTCGCATCAGATCGTCGACATGCTTGAGGCCGAATGCGAGATGGGGCAGGCCAAAGTCGAGACGGGCCGAGATGTCACCCATGTCGCAGCAGATGAAGACGGCTATTTGGTGACGGCCAGCGGGTTGGAATATCGCTGCAACAATCTGGTAATCGCAACCGGGGGGCCTTCGATCCCGAAAATGGGCGCGACCGGATTTGCTTATGATTTGGCGCGGCAGTTTGGCCTTAAAGTGGTGGAGCCAGTCCCCGCCCTAGTCCCGCTGACCTTGGGCGGCGAGGATGTGCTTTTCCGCGATTTGTCCGGCGTATCTGCTCCGGTTGAAGCGAGCGCGGGATCAGGCAAAAGCGCAATGACATTTCCAGAAGCTGCATTGTTCACCCATCGCGGTCTATCGGGCCCAGCGATTTTGCAGGTCAGTTCTTACTGGAAACACGGTGAGCCGGTGGCGATCAACTTCCTGCCAGAGGCGGATACAGACTGGCTTATTGCAGCGAAGAAAGCCAATCCGCGCGCCACGGTAAAATCGGCGCTGACCCAGCATTTGTCAGAACGCTTGGCGACCACGCTTGCAGAGCGCCTGAAGCTAAATGGCGAGCTTGCGAACCTGCCCGATGCCAAATTGCGCGGAGCCCAAGAACGCCTCGCGCGCTGGAAATTCCAGCCTAATGGCACCGAAGGCTTTGCCAAAGCGGAAGTCACCGCTGGCGGCATTAGTACCGCAGAATTATCGAGCCAAACAATGGAGGCGAAAAACCAACCCGGCCTTTATGCCATTGGCGAGGCGGTGGATGTCACTGGATGGCTTGGCGGGTATAATTTCCAATGGGCCTGGGCCAGCGCGCATGCTGCGGCGAAGGCGATTTCAGCTTAGGTCACAGCCTGGATTGGCGTCACTGCCATTGCGCCGCCATCCTTTGCCGACAATCCAGCAAATAGCGTATCCAAAATCTTCGCGAGTTTTTCAGGCTTGAGCCGGTCACCGACGATCATCATCATCTGCGGCGAAGTATAGCACGCCACCATCTGATTGATCAGCGTCAGCGCGCGGTCAATTTCAAGCCCCTCAAAATATCCCTCGTCTTGTGACTGCGCGATCAGTTCAGTCAGATAGTGATCGGCCAAATCAATATAGCCGCGCACATGCTCAAAATTGGCCTCACCCAATTCACAATAAAGCGCATAGAGCTCTGGATCATGCTTAAAACGTTGCTGATCCCGCAAAAAGCGCCTTGCATAAAATTCATAGAATTTGCGCTGAATCGGCAAGGCAGAGGCGACAACCTCTTCCATTATAACGATATCGGGCGCGTACCATTGCTCGACAATGCCATCGATCAGGTCGGTTTCCTCTGGGAAAATTGCCTCAATCCGAGAGCGTGCAACGCCCGCCTCGCCCGCCAATGTGGGCCGGTCAATCGACGCCCCGCGCCGTTCGATCAATTCCATCGCCAGCGCGACATAGCGCGACTTGTCTTTTGTAAGATCATCTTTTGTCATAGCATTGGGGTCTTTGAATGAAGCCCTCCTGGCCAGTATACTATTTAGGAGGCCTCATGCGCGTGTTAAACCCCTAGTCGGCAAACGACTTGCGAAAAATTCACATGAGCAGGTGCGCTGGCGCACCCTTTAACTATCACGCTTGCCTGCGATAATATCCAACGCCTGCTGCTCCAACACTTTGAAGCGGTCAAAATCAGGAAGTTTGCTGCGCATATATTGCGCGATTTTCAGCAAATCCTCGCCGTAATTGCCTGTCGTGTAGATGGGCGGGCCAAAGCCCAAAACCTTGCTCGCATTGCAAACCCATGTCGGAACAATCGGCACATTTGCCGCCCGTGCCATGTGGTAAAAGCCGGACTTCCAACTGCCATCTGTGCTGCGCGTGCCTTCGACGGCCAGCACCAACATTAACTCTTCGCGCGTCGCAAAGGCCTCTGCCACTTGCTCGACATAATTGGCGCGCTTGCGGCGGTCGATTGGGATGCCGCCCATATCATACATAAAGCGGCCAATGGGCCAGTTGAACAATGTATGCTTGGCGATAATATTGGGCTTGATCCCGCGTTCGGCCGTTGCACCAACGAAAAACACAATATCCCAATTGGAGGAATGCGGCGCACCCGCGATCACAAACTTTTTGATGTCGCGCGGTATATCGCCGACGACACTCCAGCCCTTTGCATTCCATATGACTAGGATAATGCGGCGCACAAGCCGCGACAGCAGACTGGGTTTGCGCGTCTTTGTATTGGCTGCAATTTCAGACAATTCGTGTCTCTCCTCTTTCTACACGCTAGCAGTTACGTAAGGGAATACGAAGGGGATGTCGGAAGAGCCACACAGGCAATTGCACTATCCCAGCGCCATACCGAGCCAGCGATCAAAAAGCCGGTCAAATTGGAATGTGAAAAAGCCCGCGATCAGCAATGCGCCGATAATCAAAGTGTAGACATGCCGCCGGTGGCTCTTGTGATCACCCTTGCGCGCAGAGGAATATATCCGCCAACTGCCATAAAATGCGAAGATCGACAGAATATGGATCGGGCTGAACCCGCCATCATTGATATCACGGATGAGCAGCGACACGGCCGCTGTGACGATCATCGTCACCAGCCAGATTTTGCCGATTAAGCGGTGGCGCGGCGTGCCTTTTTCGCAAAGCAGAATAAACGGGTTGAGAGCCAGCATAAGAATGATCGTACCAAAGTGGACGAAATAGGTCGCCGGAAACAGGCTCATCTGCTCCCAACCGCCCCAAACGGCGAGAGCAACTGCGGCAACCAGAGCAACGCTTAAGACACTGAGAAGATAGTCGAACCAGCTGGGTTTATAGCCCCAAAGTTGGCGCTCTTTCATATTGGGTTTGCTTGCCGTGTCTGCTTCTGCCTGCGTGGCCATTATCGTGTGAGCCCCCTCAATGTGTAAGCCAGCTTAGCGCGGCGGATTGGGAAAGCGAGGGGCAAAATAGAGAGGAGGTTAGTCTCCCTTAATCAGCTGACTGAATTTGCGTCCCTCAAAATACTCGAAAAATGTCGTTTTGACCTTTGCATCGCTAAGGCATCCCCGAACCACCCAAAACGGACGCTTTTTCCTAGCGGCTGGATCAATCCAGTCGCCGGTTGTCAAAGTCTGCCGGAACCACCATCCACGCCGCCTTGCGGAGACAATCCAATAGGCATCGTCGCGCTCGGCCCTTAGAGAGTGTTTTGGACTTTTCTTTAGCTCTATCACACCGCCTTCAGGAACGGTCTCTAGGGCAGGAAGCGCAGCGGTTAGCTCATCTAGATTGTTCAAGTCCGTGACGGTCCCATCAGGCAGATGCAATTCCATGCATCACATCCTAAACACGCCGAATTGCGCGCGCTCCGGTATGGGCGCTTCCAATGTCGCCGCGAAGGCCAGCCCCAGCACATCGCGGGTTTGCGCGGGGTCAATCACCCCGTCATCCCACAGGCGCGCGGTGGCGTAGAGGGGATTGCCCTCTTCCTCATAGGTCGCGCGGATCGGCGCTTTGAACGCCTCAGCCTCCTCAGCCGTCCATTTGCCCGCATCGCGGTGGACGGTCGCCAGCACGGACGCTGCCTGCTCGCCGCCCATCACCGAAATGCGCGCATTGGGCCAAGTGAACAGGAAGCGCGGAGAGTACGCCCGCCCGCACATGCCGTAATTGCCCGCACCAAACGACCCGCCGATCACCACGGTGATTTTAGGCACGGTTGCAGTGGCAACGGCGGTCACGAGTTTCGCGCCATGTTTCGCAATGCCCTCTGCTTCATATTTCCCGCCGACCATAAAGCCGGAGATGTTTTGCAGGAACAGCAAAGGTATGCGGCGTTGCTGCGCCAGCTCAATGAAATGCGCGCCCTTTTGTGCGCTTTCTGAAAACAGCACGCCATTATTGGCGAGGATCGCAACAGGCATGCCCCAAATATGAGCAAAGCCGCAGACAAGCGTGGTGCCGTAATGCGCTTTGAACTCATGAAACTCGCTGCCATCGACCAGCCGCGCGATGACCTCTTTCACATCATAGGGCGCGCGCACATCATCCGGGATGACGGAGTAAATTTCCTCTGCATCAAACTTGGGCGGGCGCGGGTCTTTGGTCGCCACATTGCTTGCCGCGCCAGTGTTCTCGCCCAAATGCGAGATGATATCGCGCACAATGGTGAGCGCGTGTTCGTCATTCTCGGCCAGATGATCGACAACGCCGGATTTCTTGGCGTGGAGGTCGCCGCCGCCCAAATCCTCCGCGGTAATTTCCTCGCCCGTTGCGGCCTTCACCAGTGGAGGGCCAGCGAGGAAAATCGTGCCCTGTTCGCGCACAATCACCGTCTCATCCGACATGGCGGGAACGTACGCTCCGCCCGCCGTGCAGCTGCCCATGACGCAGGCGATTTGCGGGATGCCTTGGGCGGACATATTGGCTTGGTTGAAGAAGATGCGACCAAAATGATCGCGGTCAGGAAAGACCTCTGCTTGATGCGGCAGGTTCGCACCGCCTGAGTCCACCAGATAGATGCAGGGCAGGCGGTTTTCCTGTGCGATCTCTTGCGCGCGAAGGTGCTTTTTCACCGTCATGGGGTAATATGTACCGCCTTTGACGGTGGCGTCATTGCACACGATCATCACTTGGCGGCCCGATACGCGGCCAATCCCTGCGATCAATCCAGCGCCGGGAATGTCCGTATCATACAGCCCATTGGCCGCGAGCTGGCCGACTTCCAAAAATGGCGAACCGGGGTCAAGCAAACGCTCCACCCGTTCACGAGGCAGGAGCTTGCCGCGCGAGGTATGGCGCTCGCGGCTTTTCTCAGGTCCGCCCAGGGCTGCGGTGGCAACATTGGCGCGCAAATCCTGCGCTAACGCCTTATTGTGGGCCGCGCGTGCTTTTGCCTCTGGGCTTTCGGAGTCGATCTTCGATGCGAGTGTCGGTGCTGTCATGCCTAAGGTCTAGCTCTAATCCTTTGCGCTGGAAAGCGGCATCCCTTGCGCGCCATTTTACCCACGCTTGCGGACAAATTCTGCGCGCAGCACCAGCCCTTTGATGCCGGGATATTTGCAGTCAATTTCTTGATCGTCACCGGTTAGCCGGATCGATTTGATGAGCGTGCCCTGCTTCAGCGTTTTGCCAGCACCCTTCACGGTCAGGTCTTTGATCAGCGTGACTTGATCGCCATCGACAAGCAAATTGCCAACCGCATCGCGCACTTCGACGCTGTTTTCAGTCGCCTCTTTCGCGGCCAATTCAGAAGCCGGCATCCATTCGCCGCTGGCCTCATCATAGACGTAATCTTCATCCGCGCTCATGAGCGGTTCTTCCCCGGCAAATCGCCTTCAAACCCCTTGACCATAATCGCCTCGCCCGTGCTGCCATCCTCGCGATATTTGGCAATAGCGAGATATTCCGGCGATGTCGCCCAAGCCATCATCGCCTCTTGGCTGGGGAACTCCAATAGGACAGAGCGCGTGTGCTTCCACTCCCCCGATAGCGGCACAGGCTCCTCATCCGCGCTCAGCAATTTGCCGTCAAACTTGTCAAACACATCGAAAAACGCTGCGTCATATTTGTCGTAGGATGCACGGTCATGAATGGTGAAACGGGCGAGGATGTAGATGGGCATCAGGCTTAAACTCCAATCAGCTCACGCTTGCGAAAATATTTGTGAGCCGCGAAAAACACAAACACGGCAAAAGTGCTTTGGAATAACAGTGAAAACAAAAATTCTTCATAGCCAATCAGTAATGTGTACCCATTCACTATTACGTTGGAAGCCATGATCGCGACGCCCAACCAAATCCCCCAGCGCTCGCGCATCCAAATCAATGCTGCCGCAAGAGGATCTAAGAAGGTAAGGCTAGTCCAATACACATTGAAGGGCAGCGGACGAAACTCATATGGTAACCAGCCACCGTTATACATATCCAATATATGGGTCGTCGTTCCAATCAAGAAACCCATTGTCCAAATGATTTTGGCTATGGTTGGCATCAAGCCCGATTCACCCCGCCGCCCCAATCAATTCGCGCCCGATCAGCATCCGGCGAATTTCATTCGTGCCGGCGCCAATGTCGAGCAATTTTGCATCGCGCAAATACCGCTCCACCGGCCAGTCGAGCGTATAACCCGCGCCGCCCAATGCCTGCACGCTTTCCGCAGCGACCTTGAACGCATTCTCGCTCGATAGCAGGATAACACCCGCTGCATCAAAGCGCGTTGTCTCGCCATTGTCGCACGCCTTTGCCACGGCATAAGTGTAGGCGCGGGCTGATTGCAGGGCGACATACATATCGGCGACTTTGGCTTGCATCAGTTGGAACGAACCGATGGGTTTGCCAAACTGGTGCCGCTCACGCAGATAGGGAATAACCGTGTCGAGGCACGCCTGCATAATGCCCAATTGGATGCCGGACAAAACCACGCGCTCATAATCCAAGCCCGACATCAAAACGCCGACGCCGCCGTTCAATGGCCCCATCACGTTTTCTTCCGGCACGAGGCAATTGTCGAACACCAGCTCTGCCGTTGGCGAGCCGCGCATGCCCATCTTCTCAATCTTCTGCCCAATGGAAAAGCCCGGCATATCCTTCTCGATCAAAAACGCTGTGATCCCGCGCGATCCGGCATGACCATCGGTTTTTGCATAGACCACCAAAGTGTCAGCGGCACTGGCATTGGTGATCCAAAACTTCGTGCCATTGAGCATATATCCGCCAGAGGCAGCTTCTGCTTTCAGCTTCATAGAGACAACGTCAGAGCCCGCGCCCGCCTCTGACATGGCGAGCGAACCGACATGGTCGCCGCTGATCAAACCGGGAAG
>JALZVZ010000260.1 GCA_023299945.1 Altererythrobacter sp.
CTTGCTGGACTTGACCCTCGACCATCGCCCAAGCCTCTTCACGTTTTGCCTCAGGCATCGTTAGCAAAGTTGCTCGGTCGCTTTCGCTCAACCGGAAAAACAATTGCTGACGTGTCTCTGGCAGGCTCCAGAAATAGGCCTTCGCCTCTGACGGCCACGCATTATAGGCGGCCTGCTGATCCACGCCCCACATATCATAAGCGAGCTTTTGATCCTCGCTCATCGGCGCATCAAACGTTGCATCAGAACCAGCATCAGGCTCCATCGGTGGCGGTGGCGGCATCATCGGGTCAGATACAGCATCTTGCGCATTGGCAGGCACAGCCAATGCTGCGGCAAACACCCCGATGGCTATAATATCTCTATATAAACGCATGAATATTCTCCTTAAATGGAACATTCCATGCGTGACGAAGCAACCCTGCAACGGTGATGGCCGCGCGGATACCGACTGGCAAGAGCGCCCCGCCCCGCTGACCCTGCCGCCGCGCCGCTTCGACGGAAGCTGTGTGCAAAACGGGCTCAATTGAATTAGGGGGAGAATCTGCGCCGCGCCGCCAGATAGGCTTGCCTCTCGCCTGCGCGTTCTCTAGATGTTCGCAAATATATGAGCGATAATTCCCCTTCCCCTGCCCGGCTCCCCGCCCAGCAAACTGAGCCCACAACTGGCGAGACTATCCCCGCTTATGCCGCGCGGCTGAACACGCCCCAACGCGCAGCGGTGCTGACGACTGATGGCCCCGTGCTGATGCTGGCAGGCGCTGGCACGGGCAAAACCGCGGCTCTGACCGCGCGCCTTGCGCATTTGGTGGCGATGCGACTGGCTTGGCCCTCTGAGATCCTGTGTGTCACCTTCACAAATAAGGCCGCGCGCGAAATGCGCGAACGTGTCGGCCAGCATTTGGGCGATGCGGTCGAAGGCATGCCGTGGCTGGGCACATTCCATTCGATCTGCGCCAAAATGCTGCGCCGTCATGCGGAGCTGGTCGGCTTGCAAAGCAATTACACCATTATCGACACCGACGATCAGCTGCGCCTTTTGAAACAGCTAATTCGCGAGCATGATTTGGATGAAAAGCGTTGGCCTGCGCGGCAATTGGCCGGGCTGATTGACGGGTGGAAGAACCGCGGGCTGAACCCGGGCGATTTGGATGCGGTCGACAATGAAACCTACGCCAATGGGCGCGGACAGCAATTTTACGGTCTCTATCAAGACCGGATGAAGGAGCTGAACGCTTGCGACTTTGGCGATTTGTTGCTGCATGTGCTCAATATATTCAGGAAGCACCGCGAGGTGTTGGAACAATATCAGCGCCGCTTCAAATACATTATGGTCGACGAATATCAGGACACCAATGCTGTCCAATATTTGTGGCTGAGGCTGCTTGCGCAAAGCCATAAGAACATTTGCGTTGTTGGCGATGATGACCAATCAATCTATTCATGGCGCGGGGCAGAAGTCGCCAATATCTTGCGGTTTGAAAAGGATTTTCCTGGCACAAAAGTCGTGAAGCTGGAGCAAAATTATCGCTCCACTCCGCATATTTTGGGCGCTGCATCCGGCCTGATCCAGAGCAATTCTGAACGGCTGGGCAAGACGCTTTGGACCGAGGTGAACGGAGGGGACAAGGTCCAAGTTACCGGCGTTTGGGATGCGCCCGAAGAAGCGCGGCGCGTTGGCGAGGCCATCGAACGATTAGAGGGCGAAGGCGCGAATTTGGAAGAGGTCGCCATCCTTGTCCGCGCGCAATATCAAACCCGCGAATTTGAAGATCGCTTCATCCAAATCGGGATCAATTACCGCATCATTGGCGGCTTTCGCTTTTACGAGCGCGCGGAAATTCGCGACGCCCTCGCCTATTTGCGTGTCATCGCTCAGCCGCAAGATGATCTGGCGTTTGAGAGGATTTATAATCAGCCAAAACGTGGGCTTGGCGCAAAGACGCTAGAGAAAATGCATCAGCATGCGCGCCGCACACAGCAGCCGCTGGCCGCCGCATCCTTGCAATTGGCCGATAGTGACGAGCTGCCGACACGCGCCGCCACGACGATTGGCGCGTTGATGCGACAATTCTTGGCATGGCGCGACCGTGCCGAAGTGGAATCTCCAGCAGAGCTATTGCGCGCTGTGATGGAAGAAACCGGCTATAATGAAATGCTCCAAAAAGAGAGCACACCAGAGGCAGCGGGACGCCAAGAAAACCTATCCGAACTTGCCCGCGCGATGGAGGAGTATGAAACGCTTGGCGATTTTCTAGAGCATGTTGCCCTCGTGATGGACAATGAAGCCAAAAATGATGGCGAGAAAATCACGATCATGACCATGCACGGCGCCAAGGGTTTGGAGTTCGACAATGTCTTCCTGCCCGGCTGGGAAGAAGGCGTGTTCCCCTCTCAGCGATCGCTTGATGAAGGCGGTCTCGCATCCTTGGAGGAAGAGCGCCGGCTCGCCTATGTCGCGATCACCCGTGCCCGCAAAAAATGTACCATCTTCCACGCGGCAAACCGCCGGATTTACGGTCAATGGACCAGCTCCATCCCCTCCCGCTTTATCGAAGAATTGCCCGATGATCATGTTGAGGTAGAGACCACTATGTCGGGCGGCGCATCAATGTGGCGCGCCAATTGGTCGGAAAGCGAAGATCCCTTTGCGCATGTGACGACTTCTCGCTCCGATAAACGCGGGCCGGGATGGCAGCGCGCGCTGGAAACCGGCTATCAGACAAAACCCAACAGAAATGTGCGCGAAAGCGGACGTTCAGCCGCCAGCTTTGCGGCAAAACCGCGCGGCGATATTGTTATCGGCGCGCAGGTAAACCACGACAAATTCGGCTCCGGCGTGGTCACCGGTCAAGAGGGCAATAAGCTTGAGATTGAGTTTGAGGATTACGGCGTAAAGCGCGTGATCGACAGCTTTGTTACTTTGGCTTGATAGCACTGAGTAGGATACGTTTTGGTCTCACCAGGCAACACTGGAATGGCTTCTGATGGGCTCTCAAACGAGCACAAATTGGCGATTGCTGAGTGTGTTCTAGCTTGGTCAAAATGCGAAAGTAACCTTCGAACGCTGCGGTACAGCTCTCGAAGGAAGGGGTTTGAATGAGGGAGCTTCGGAATACCGAGCCTTGAATCCGAATGATGCTTGGTCAAAAATCAAGCAACGCGTGCGAAAAAGTGGCGCAAACGAGGCGGTTCTAGTGAAGATCCAACAGAACCGTCAGCAATGTCGTGCGCAATATGAAACCCGACGGGTAATTGTTCATGCCGGATGTGTTGGAGTCTGGAAAAAGGACAGGAGATTTGCAGCCTTTGCCGCCTTTGAAAATTTTGGCGTAGATGAGCTGTCGTTATATTGGATTCCAATCGATAACATTGAAGCATCAGCGAGTTTCGCGAACCATGCCACGAAGCTTGCGCTCAAATTGCTTAGGACTTTAGGCCACTAACCCAATCCAACATCCAGAAAGCCAGGTTTTGGGCCGTTCCATTCGCCAGCTTTTGCCGGATCAGTATCATCGGAATTATGCGGTTTTTGGCTGCGCTTTGGCTTCTCGGAAGCGCCCTCGTCTGACGGTGCTTCGCGGGCGTCTCGCTTTTGGCCTCGTTTGGCCTCTTCTGGCCTCACCGTCTCTTTGGCGTCCTGATCAGCTGATTTACGGCGCGGTTTGCGCGCTGGTTTCTCGCTCTCGTCAGATGTTTCCGAAGACGCTTCCTTGGCAGGCTTGCGGCCCTTCTCAGGGGCTTCCTTCATTTCGACGCGAACATCGGACTTGCCGAAAACGTTGATTTTGCTGCCGGTCAATTTCTCGACATTGGTAATCGCTTCTGCATCCTCATCAGCAACCAGAGTGAAGGCGCGGCCCTTGGCCCCTGCCCGTCCTGTGCGGCCAATGCGGTGAACATAATCATCGGGATGCCACGGCGTGTCATAATTGAAGACGTGGGAAACGCCCTTAACGTCCAGCCCGCGTGCCGCCACATCAGAGGCAACCAATATATTGATATCGCCGGATTTAAAACGCTCAAGCTCGCTCAAGCGGCTGCTCTGATCCATGTCGCCGTGGATCTCGCCGCTGGAAAAACCAGCCTTCGAAAGGCTCTTGTTCAGATCGCGCACGGTGGTTTTGCGATTGGCAAAAATGATCGCGGTTTCAACCAGATCATTGCGCAGCAGCCATGTCAGCGTATCGCGCTTCTGGCGCGCTTTTACCGGCACTTTAAAGGCGGTGATGTCTTTATTCGTCGATGCTGCGCGCGCTGTTTCTATCCGTTTAGGATTGCTGAGAAATTTCTTCGCCAGCTTTTCAATAGGCGGCGGCATAGTGGCCGAAAACAGCATCGTTTGACGCGTTTCGGGAAGCTTTGAACAGATGAACTCAATATCGGGGATGAAGCCCATGTCTAGCATACGGTCCGCTTCGTCGATCACAAGCAATTCGCAGCCATTGAGCATGATCTTGCCGCGCTCAAACAAGTCCATCAGACGGCCCGGCGTCGCGATAAGAACATCGACGCCCTCATCCAAAGCCTTGACCTGATCGCCCATTTGCACGCCGCCAATAAGCAGCGCCATTTTGAGGTCATGGTTCGCGCCATATTTCTCAAAGTTTTCAGCAACCTGCGCAGCAAGTTCGCGTGTTGGCTCAAGGATCAAAGAACGCGGCATGCGCGCACGGCGGCGGCCCGACGACAAAACGTCGATCATCGGCAATACAAAGCTGGCGGTTTTACCCGTGCCTGTTTGCGCAATCCCGATAATGTCCTTCATCATGAGGACGGGCGGGATCGCCTCTGCTTGAATGGAGGTGGGCTCTGTATAGCCGGCGTCAGAGACGGCTTTAAGCAATTTGTCGGATAGGCCGAGGTCGGCAAAAGTCATAAGCGTATAGATGTCCGGGTTGTGGCAGGCCAAACGCCTGCGAGTTGGACGCCTATTCACGCGCCCCTGTCTTCTGGTGGAGCGCCTACGCGCAAAATGACGGCTAAGTCAAGAAATCAACCGTTATGAAATCAGCCATTGCGTTCGCGGCTTGAAATGCCCGCAGACCAATCAACGATCGACAGAGACCAATTGGCGAAGCCGTTCAACTTCGCATTTTGCCCCCGAGCGCGACATCAGCTTGTCACGGTCGACGCACAGCTTCCCGTCCTTGTTCTTCTCAACATAAAAGCCGCTGTAATAATCGCGCGCTCGGCAGGATTTTTCCAACTTTAGGCTGATGATGCTTTTGTCGCGCAAATAGAGAAGCAATTTGGAACCGCTGGCCGTTTGCACACCAGCGATGCGCGCCACCGGAAGGCATTTACCAATTTTGCGTTCTACCCATTTGCTAGTCGGGGCCTGACGCGGCAGATCAGCGACCAGATTGCTGCGTTGCCGCGCGCTTTGTGGGGCGATTCGGATAATAATCCGGCGCTCAATGCGAGTCTGATTGAAAATTGGGCTGGAGATTTGTTCCGCTTCAATGCCTTTTGCCTCAATGATCTTATCACCTTGCGACATCTGCGCCGCTTGGCGCGGATCAAGATTGTTGCAAATGCCTGCATCTTGGGCCGCCGGCGCCTCTGCTGCCTTGTCAACGCGCGCTTCACCGCCGCCTGCAAAGGGCAACATTAGCGCTAAAGGCGCAAGCGAGGCGATCAAAGAGTTCATGATTTTACGGTTTTGCGTGTCCTAAATGGACCCTTTCAAAGCAATGTATTGATTGCTCTCTAGCATCAGGTCTTGAACCAAGGCTTAATTGGATTTTTTCTCAATACAAGTTTCTACAATATATGTTTGAGCATGTGCACTGGCATCGCGCCGCAAAGCTGTGGCATAGGCACATATGATGACTGACCAGACTAACTTTGTCGCCGCCGCATTGGCGCTTTTGGGCCCGCGCGGTTTTACCTGCGACCCCGATTTGCTGGAGCCATGGCTGACTGATTGGCGCGGACGTTATAGCGGCGCTGCATTGGGTATGGCCGCACCTGCTTCCACCGCAGAAGTCGCTGCATTTGTAAAATTATGCGCGGAACATTCAGTGCCGATTGTCCCCCAAGGCGGAAACAGCGGCATGTCAGGCGGCGCGACGCCTGATAATAGCGGTGCGTCTGTCATATTATCGCTGCGCCGGATGAATGCAGTGCGCGAGTTTGATGTCGGCGGCCAAAGCATTGTTTGTGATGCTGGCGTTATCCTACAAAACCTTCACGAAACGGCAGAGGCTCAGAACCTGCGCTTCCCCCTTACCCTGGGCGGGAAGGGTTCAGCGACGATTGGCGGTTTGATCTCGACCAATGCCGGCGGCACGCAGGTGCTGCGCCACGGGACAATGCGTGCGCAGGTTCTGGGCGTCGAGGCAGTGCTGGCCGATGGGCAGATATTTGACGGGCTAACCGCGCTGAAGAAAGACAATCGCGGGTTTGATTTGAAGCAAATGCTGATCGGGTCAGAGGGGACCCTGGGTATTGTGACAGCAGCAACCTTGCGACTGGTGCCTGCGATTGGAGAGCGAATTGTCGTTTGGGCGGGTTTGCAATCGATCCATGATGCGCGCCGCTTGCTGGTGGATTGTCAGCGCACCTTGCCCGATGCGCTTGAGGGGTTCGAAGTCGTGCCGCACCACTGCCTTGAGGCGGTGCTGAACAATGAAGTGGACGCGCGCAATCCTCTGGAAACAATGCATCCGTGGAACGCTCTGCTGGAGTTTGTGACGACGGACAGTGACGCAGACGCGCTGAGGGAAGCGGTCGAAACAGTTCTCGGCGCTGCTTTGGAGGCGCAGCTCGTTAGCGATGTCGTGATCGCCAGCAATGAAACACAGGCGGAGGCATTCTGGCATTTGCGCGATTCGATTTCTGCTGCAGAACGCGCGATTGGCCCCGCGATGCAGCATGATATTTCTGTGCCGGTCGCCAAGATGCCAGACTTTATCGCCGAGGTAAGCCCGGCTGTGGAAGCACGTTTTGATGGCACAATAGCCGCCTGTTTTGGTCATTTGGGCGACGGGAACGTGCATTTCCATGTTCTTGCGCCTCCTGCTGTAACACCGGGCGAATGGGAAGAAGCGCAGGGCAAAGACATTTCTGCATTTGTGCATGACGCCGTGACCCGCTTTGGCGGCTCAATCAGCGCAGAACACGGCATCGGCCAGATGAAGCGCGATGAACTGGGCCGATTGGGCGATCCGGTATCCTTGGTGATGATGCGGCAGGTGAAGCAGGCGCTCGACCCGCAAGGCATTCTCAACCCCGGCAAACTCGTGCCGCTTGCACCCGCTGGCGCTTAGCCCTAAAGAGCGCATCGCGCGGCTTTCGAGGGAGACTGGACGGCCGTTTAGGACTGATCACTTTATTTTTCCGGAGAATTTGCCATGGCGACCGCGCCGCAACCTCAACTGCCACTGTTTTACAAAGACTTGATGCCGCTTAACAGCCGCGATCATGCAGGCTGGAACAGCAAGACTTTTGACGATGCCAGCTTCTTGGCTGAAACCCATGCAATCCCTGTGACCGTCGACGAATTCGTCGATGCACAGCGCTGCTACCCGATTGTTTTCACATCTGGTGAGGGCTCACTGCCAATCATCATGATGGGCCTCAATGAAGGGGTGAACACATTCGTTGATGACAAAGGCAAGATGACCGAAAACGTTTATCTGCCTGCTTATGCGCGCCGCTATCCTTTCATGCTGGCTAAGCTGACACAGGAAACAGAAGAATTATCGCTGTGCTTTGACCCTGCATCAGGCGTTGTTGGCGAGTTTAAAGAAGGCAATGCGCTGTTTGAAAAAGACGCGCAGCCAACTGAATTCACCAAGGGCATCCTCGATTTCTGTCAGAAGTTCGAAGAATCAGGCCAGCGCACAAAAGCCTTTATGGATGAGCTGGTAAAACACGATTTGCTGATGGATGGCGAAATTGCGATAACGCAAAATGATAAGCCGGATACACCATTCGTCTATCGCGGTTTCAAAA
This sequence comes from Altererythrobacter sp., assembly GCA_023299945.1. Classification (GTDB taxonomy): domain Bacteria; phylum Pseudomonadota; class Alphaproteobacteria; order Sphingomonadales; family Sphingomonadaceae; genus Erythrobacter. The sequence continues at coordinate 7,963 of JALZVZ010000260.1, forward strand.
TGGTCGACGAAGCCAAATTGCGCGAACTGCCAGCAGAAACTGTTGAAGGGCTGAATAAGAACGGCATGCTTATGCTGATCCAAGCGCACCTCTTCTCGCTCAATTTGATGCGGACGATCTTCTCGCGCCAAGCAGCACAGGGCAAGGTTCCTGAGGCACCTGCTGCAGAAGCTGAAAAAGCGCCTGCCAAGAAAAAATAATTGCTCGGCTGAGCTTTGGTTAAAAAAGGGGGTGCTGCGGTTGAAACGCAGTGCCCCTTTTCTTACATCCGGGTAGTCGGCGCGACATCCCCCCTGATTGATCGCGCCGGCGTCCATGCGGCCTGAAAAGGCAGCATGTTCTCCCTGAACCTTTCCCGAATTTCGGGCCGCTCCGTGCATTGATGCACGGGGCGGTTTTTTATGGAAGGTAATTATTCAGCCGCTTGCGCAAAATTTCCGCCTTCTGCCAAACGCGCCGTGACAGCGCCCAACTCTCGCACCATGCCCGCAAGCATTTTTGCCAGCGGTTTTGCTCCATCACTTAGCTCTGCCATCGAATCATCAAGGTACAGGCTGCGGCAGACTTCCAATTGCATCGCATGCAGCCCGCGCGTCGGCCCTGCATGCGCATCCAAAACATAACCGCCAGAATAGGGGCGATTGTGACTGGCAGGCGAGCGCTGCCGATCAAGAAAGTTCAGCGCCCTTGCTGACAATCGATCATCGCAGGATGCGCCGAACCTGTCCCCGATCACAAAGCGGGCAATGTGATCCATCCCATAGCGCTTCTTGAGCGGCGGCATGGAATGAAAATCCACTAGCAAAGCCGCGCCCCAATGGTCGCGAATCCGGCCCAGCTCCTTGCTCAATGCGCTATGATAAGGGCCATGGATGTGATCGATCCGCGCATTCAGCTCTGCTAGCGGGATTTTTCCGCGCCAAATCTCACCAAAGTTGGGCAGGCGTCTTGGGATCAATCCCAAACCGCTGCGCGCACGGCGATTGGCCTGACTATGCAGCATGGGCTTTTTACCCGCCCCAATAATCATCTCCCAATCCACATCCTCTTTCGAGCGATTGAGGTCGAGCATAGCCCGAGGCGCCTTCGCCATCAGCAGCGAGGCACCCGTTTGCTGAGCCACCATCTGCGCGATCTCGTCGATCAAGCGGTCTTCAAGGCGCAATTGCGAAAACGCAGGCTCGCGCATCTGCTCCAGAACATGGGCAGGATAGTCGCGGCCGCCATGAGGCGCAGCGATCAATATGGGGATCGGCGGCTTTTTCGGCGCAAACAGCGAGTGAAAAGCGGCGCCGCCAATTTGCGAATCGTCCTTGGCCGAATCGGCTACCGTATTTTTGCGCTCATCCATCGCCCAAATTGCTGCCCTCTCTTGCGGTCTGTGTCAAAGCAGGTCAGCTAGGTCCAAGGGAAAGATTTATTAAAACCTTCGCGCTAAGGAAGTGGACATGGATCAGAACGACAAACTCAAAATTCTCTTGGCTGAGGATGAAACTGCAATGCGCACCTATCTGGAGCGCGCTTTGACCAAGGCCGGATATGCGGTTGTCACGGTTGATCGCGGCACAGAAGCTGTGCCTTTGTTGGAAAGCGAACATTTTGATCT